>JASFOZ010000056.1:0-13416 GCA_050116255.1 Desulfarculaceae bacterium | reverse complement strand
CGGCAGCGTGGGCACCGGCACCACCAATCACCTGGTCACCGCCCGCATCGGCAAGGAGCTGGGGCTTGACTGGAAACACGTCCCCTTCCAGGGCGGGGTCAAGGAAACCGCCGCCCTCTTGGGTGGCCATGTTGACGTCATAAACAACACCACCGCTTCGGTGGCATCGGCCATCAAGGCCGGCAAGATCCGGGTGCTCATGGTTACCAGCGAACAGCGCTTCAACCTCTGCCCCGATGTGCCCACCATGGCCGAGAAGGGGTTTAAGTTCTCCCAGATCTCCTACATGTCAATCGTGGCCCCCGCCGGCACGCCCCAGGAGGCCAAAGACAAGCTGAGCGCCGCCTTCAAGGCCGCGGCTGAGGACAAGGGAGTTTTGAAAAGCACGGGCAAGCTGGACCTGCACCCCAAATTCATGAGCGGCGCCAAATACGAGGCCCTGCTCAAGAAGATGTCCAAGGAATGGGGCGGCCTGTTCAAGGAACTGGGAGTCAAAGTCAAAAAGTAGCGGCATCTTTGGGGGAGGGGCGGTGCTTATGGCCCCTCCCCAGACTCCCCAGGTAATGACCGAGGAAAAGACATGATCAAAAATCCGGCTGATTTCAAATTGGGCGCAGGCCTGGCTGCATTTTGCCTGTTTTTATTGGTCTACCTGATTCCCAGGCAGGTGGGGCCTCTGCTGGAACCGGAATCCCTTATGCCCCTTCTGATCACTCTTTTCATTTTGGGTTTATCGGCTTTGCTTATCCTGAAATCTCTCAGGGAAGCGCCGGAGGCTGAAAAGGAAAACCATGACCCCGCAGTGCAGCACCGTCTATCCAAAATGACCCTGGCCGCGGTGGTGGCGGTTATGGCCGCCTATGCCTGGCTTCTGGGCCTCACCGGTTTTTTGGCGACTTCCCTGGTGGCCATGGTGGTCCTCTTTATGGTCTTCGGGGTCAGGGATATTAAAAAAATCGCCATCATAACCATCGTCACCCTGGGCCTGCTTTATTTCTCGTTCGAGAAATTTCTGAACGCGCCTTTGCCGGAAGGGCTGCTGATCGAAACCTGGCTGGATTAGAAAAGAGTCTGCCATGTGGGAAACCCTGTCCAACGCCGCTGCCCAGGCCCTTACCGTAAGCAATTTCCTGGGCGCCTGCCTGGGTATCTTCCTGGGCTCGCTTCTGGGTGCCATACCCGGCCTTAACGGCACCATGGCCATAGCCCTCTTGGTACCAATCACTTATACCTGGTCCCCCTTGTTCGCCATCGCCATGCTGGTGGGTTGCTGGAAGGGCAGCGTGTACGGAGGCTCCATCTCGGCCATTCTTCTGAACGCCCCCGGCACGCCCGAGGCCGCCGCCACCGCCTTGGACGGCTATCCCCTTACCCAGCAGGGCAAGGCGGGCAAGGCCTTGAAGATGGCCCTGTACGCCTCGGTGATCGGCGCCATCTTTTCCGACACCTTGCTTATGGCCGCCGCCCCGCCCATCGCCGCCATGGCCCTTATGTTCGGCCCGCCCGAGCTGGCCATGCTCATCCTGTTCGCCCTGGTGGTGGTGGCCGGTGTGGGCTCACGCTCACAGATAAAAGGGCTAATATCAACCGCCCTGGGTATGCTCATCGCCACCGTGGGCCTGGACCCCATAACCACCCAGCGGCGATTCACCTTCGATTCCCTGGACCTTGACGCCGGCATCGGCCTGCTGGCCATGTTAATCGGCTTGTTGGTGATGAGCGAGGTGCTGATCCAGATGGAGGAGGGCTGGAGCGAGCAGAAGCTCGAGGAACTGAAAAAATCCGACAACCCAAACGACTCCCGGGTAACCTGGCCCGAGTTGAAAAGCTGCCTGGGCACCATCTTCCGCTCCAGCATCTTGGGCTCCTTCTGCGGGGCCCTGCCCGGCGTGGGCAGCATCACCGCCGCTTTCATGGGCTATGACCAGGCCAAGAAGACTTCCAAGAACCCGGAGAAATTCGGCAACGGCGCACTCCAGGGAGTGGCCGCCCCGGAGGCCGCCAACAACGCGGTCTGCGGCGCCGGTTTGATCCCCTTGGTCACCCTGGGCATCCCCGGCGCCCTTTCCGCCGCGGTGATCATGGGCGCCTTCATGATTCACGGGCTGGCCCCCGGCCCCATGCTCATGGTGGAGCATCCCGAGGCCATCTACGGCCTGTTCATGCTCCTTATACTCTCGGATTTCTTCATGCTCATAATCCCCCTTCCCTTGATGAAGATCGGCCAGTGGGTGATAACCGTCCCCCGCCTGTATTTGTTTCCGGTGATACTCATCCTCTGCGCCATCGGGGCCTACGGCACCCACCAGAACCTGTTTGACGTCAAGATAATGGTCTTTTTCGGGGTGCTCGGTTATTTTCTGAAGAAATGGGACCTGAGCCCGGCCGCCCTTTTAATAGCCTTTATCCTCGGCCCCATGGCTGAAGTCTATCTGCGCCAGAGCCTGAAAATATCCGGCGGAGACCCCGCCATATTCGTCAGCAAGCCGATTGCCTTGTTGTTTCTGGTCTTGACTGTGGCCGTGATCATCTGGACGGCACTACGGGGCGGCAAAAAACAACCCGCAAAGGACGCAAGCTCATAGACGAGCCCAATCATAGCAGCCTCAAAACCTTCTCCGGCCTGCTTGCCGGCTGAATGCGAAAGGAAACTACGTGCATTACATAAAGGAAACCGACCTGGTCATTATCGGCGGCGGGGCGGCGGGGGCGATGGCTGCCATCTACGCCCATAGGGCAGACCCCTCCCTTCGGGTGACCCTGCTGGACAAAAGCAAGCTGGAGACCTCGGGCGGCGCCGGCCGGGGCATGGACGCCCTCAACACCATGGCAGTGCCTCCCTATAGCTATCCCGAGGACGTTGTGGAACACCTTACCAAGGTCACCGAGGGGGTGTTGGACCAGGAAGTCGCCTACAAATTCGGCCAGCGCTGCCCCCAACTGATCGAGGACCTGGAAGGCATCATGGGCCGCGAAAAGGGGGACCTCTTCCCGGTGGACTCTGAAGGCAACTATATCCTTTTCTACCTGCACCCCATTCAAAAGCCCCTGTTGCAGCCCATGGACGGCGAGGAAATGAAAAGGGCCCTGGCCAAGGCGGTGCGGGATGCCGGCACCGAGGTGTATGACCGCACCCCGGCCCTTAAAATAGTCACCCGTGACAACCAGGTGCAGGGTGTGTTCGCCTTTAACCTGCGCAGCGGGGAGTTTTTCTATTTCAAGACCAAGGCCGTCTGCCTAACCACCGGCTGCGCCGGGCGTATGGGCCTGGCCAGCTCCGGATACCTGGCCGGGTGCTATGAGTTTCCCGGCAATGCCGGCGACGGCTACGCCATGGCCTATCATGCCGGGGCCGAGCTGGTGAACATGGAATGCTTCCAGGCCAACACCCTGTTAAAGGATCACCAGGGGCCTTCCTGCGGATATGTGGCCGCGCCCCGGGGCGCCTACGGCACCGACCATTTCGGAAAGCATGTCTGGACCCACGGCTACTCCTCCGGCGACGGCAAGATGGGCGTGTGGAAGGCCTTCACAGAAGGCCGGGGACCCACCCACCTCAAGATGGATCACCTGCCTGAAGAGACCATCCGCATCATCGAAAAAATCCAGTGGGGCAATGAAAGGACCAGCCGGGGCATCTTCCACAAAGGGCGGGGGCAGGACTACCGCAACCCCAATGCCATAGAGCTGGCCTTTTCCGAAGAGATCGGGGCCTGCGGAGGCCACAGCTCCTGCGGTGTGTCCAGCGATGTCAACGGAGCCACCAATGTGGCCGGGCTGTATGTGGCCGGTGATGTGGACGGCGGCCTGCCCCACTCCTATCTGGGCGGCGCCTTGGTCATGGGGGGCCTTATCGGCGAAGCGGCCGCTGAATACGCCAAGGACTCAGAAGGCCAAACTGAACCTAAAGGCTTGCGGGCCTGGATAAAAAATGAAATTGACGCCTTTACGGCGCCGCTTAAGAAAGAAAAGGGCCTGCCCACCAATCTGGTGGAGTACAAGGCCCGGACCCGGGTGCAGTATTATCTAAAGCCCCCCAAAAGCCCCGGTTATTTGGAGCGGGCTGTCTGGTGGATGGAGCGCATCCGCCGGGAGGACCTGCCCCAGATCAAGGCAATTGATTATCATGACCTGCTCAAGGTCTATGAGATCGGCTGCATCCTGACTGTGGGCGAAATGATGGCCCGCTCCAGCATATTCCGCGAAGAAAGCCGCTGGGGATACCAACATTGGAGAACCGATATCCCCATGAAGAAACCGGAATGGGATGGCCACTGGGTGGTGGTCCGTGAGGACGCTGGCAAGATGGAATGCCTCAAAAGGGCCTGCCCGCCGCTGAAGTGGGACTTCACCACCTCCATGGAGTATGCCTATCCCGAGCTATCCTTTGATGTCGGCGCTCCTTTCCAAAAAGGCCCTGACTGGAAAAACCCTGAGAGGGATGAGTGGATGGCCGGCCATCTTCAGGAACAAGGCATGGCCACACCCCGGCGCTTTATGCCCAAGAGGGAGGGATGACATGGAGCCCATAGACTACGCTGCCCTCGAAGAATCAGCCTACACCTGGATCGAAATAGATCACCAGCGCTGCAATCAGTGCGGCATCTGCGTGGATATGTGCCCCATGGACGTTCTGCGCTTGGGGAGCAAGGGATATCCTGTTATGCGCTACCGGGATGACTGCTGGTACTGCGATGTCTGCGTTTTCCTCTGCCCGCAAAAGGCGGTGACCATGAAGGACCTGCCCTATCTCATCCGCTGAGGCTTTCATAAGAGGCTCTCTGAAGGCCGGGACCGTATAGTATTGGCCTGTAAAGGCTGGCAACAAGGGACGAGCAATAAAGATAGCAATCCCGATTCAGTTCATACCGGCGATTATCCCGCCCAGGCGTTTTATGGCCTGCTCGATCCGGTCCGACCAATAGGCTGAGTTAAGCCTGATGAAGTTGCCGTATTGTCGCCGGGCCGAAAATATGGGGCCGGGAGTAATGGAAATTCCGGCCTTGACCGCATGTTTATACAGCTCCAGGGAATCGGCGTAAGCCGGTAGTTCCACCCATAGCACATAACCTCCTTGGGGCCGGGTCACCCGGGTGCCTTCCGGGAAATAGCGCATAATGGCCCGGGACATGGAAGACACATTCTGAAAGTATATGCGGCGGACCCGGCGCAGATGACGGTCATAAGCGCCGCTGGCCAAAAAACGGGCTATGGCCATCTGGGGCAAGGTGGCCGTGGCCAGGCTGGAGGCGATCTTCAATCGCTCGATGGCGGATCTGAAGCGGCCGGGGACCACCCAGCCTATACGGTAGCCGGGGCACAGGTCTTTGGAAAAAGAGGAGCAGAGCATGACCAGTCCGCGCCGGTCAAAGGCCTTGGCCACTATGGGTCTTTCCCCGGAAAAATACAGCTCTCCGGAGATGTCGTTTTCGATCAATGGTATTTCGTGCCTGGCCAGCATCTGCACCAGCTTCTGCTTGTTGGCCTCGGGGATGCAACTGCCCAGGGGGTTGTTGAAATTGGAGATCACCAGGCAGGCGCGCACGCCCCTTTGTTCAATGGCAAAACGCAGGGTGTCCAGGCTGATGCCGTCCCGGGGGTGGGTGGGTATCTCCAGGGCCTGAAGCCCCAAGACCTGCAGGTTCTGCAAGATTCCGAAATACAGAGGAGACTCAATGGCCACGGTATCGCCGGGCCGGCAAGTGGCCCGCAGGCATAGGTCAATGGCCTCCACACATCCGGAAGTAATAAAGACATCATCAGGAGTCAGGCTGCAATTATTCAGGACTCCCCGCCGCGCGATCTGCACCCGCAGGGCCTCGTAGCCCGGGGGCAACTGATATAACCCGGTCTCATTACCGCCCTGGCGGATTATGGAAGCCATAACTTTATTCAGCTCTTTTGCAGCCAAAAGCTCGGGGTGGGGTATGGAGGGGCCCAACTGCACTAGATCAGGATTTTGGGCATCCCGCATCACCATCATCACCAGTTCCTGAACACTGACCTTGGTGGGGTCCGGCCCTGGAGAGGAAATCTCAGGCTCGGGAAAGGCAGTGGGCAGCCGGGTCTGCACATAGTATCCGGACTGACGGCGCGCCTGAACCAGGCCCTGGTCCTCGAGCAGGTAATAGGCCTGCAAGACCGTGGAGATACTGACCTTGCGCTGGCGGCTCAGTTGCCTAACCGAAGGAATGCGGCTCCCGGGAGGGTAGGTCCCCGCCTCTATCAAGCGGGCAATCTCAGCAGCCAATTTTTCATATAGCCAGACCTTATGCCCTGGTTGTGTGTTTTCCTGGCTCACTTGCTTGGCGCCTCGAGATTTAGTGAATAACCACCTAAATTCGCTATCTTATGCGTATGATCACCACGATGGAGCTTTACTGGATTAATCCTAAACCGCCGCAACCCACAGCCTCAAGGTACAGTAACCTCAGATTCCGACCAGTACAGTTTACCCAAAACCAAACTGTTCCGTAAACAAAACCAATCTGGTGCCTCTGTTCACTGACCTGCCATAAATGCTTGAATTAATACAGATCAATATCAAGGGGCAGCGCAACCGCATTACTTGAAAAATCCATTGGTGTAATCAGTCCGTCTCATCCCAGCCGCTGACGCTGCCTGTGGAAAAGATTCAGGCCACGCCTCAATGGGAGTGATTGCCGGTCTGAACAAAAGCAATCCAGGGGAGGGAAAAAATGCTTGCACTCAAACCCAGTAGCACAGAAAACCAGGACCCGGCCTATATGAGCAGGATACGGAAACTCTTGGACCAATTCAATCAGGCGCCCCCCAGCATATGCGTGGAGCGGGCGCTGGCCTTCACCAGATCGCACCAAAAAAGCGAAGGCAAGAATATTCTCCTAAGGCGCGCCCTTGCCTTTAGGGAGGTCTGCCAAAATCTGCCCCTGGCCATATTGGACCATGAACTGTTGGTGGGCACCCCTGGGGCCATGCAGCGTCCGGGCCCGGTGTGCCCTGAAATCTCCTGGAAATGGCTGGAAGAGGAGCTGGACAGCATCGATTCCCGGGCACGCGATCCCTATCTCCTGACCAAAGAGCAAAAAAAAATCTTGCGCCAGGAGATTTTTCCCTACTGGCGGGGTAGGTCAGTTGAAGAACTGACTCTGTCGCGCCTGCCTCCAGAGACCAAAAAGCTGGGAGTGGACTCAGGCATACTCGATTCTGAGATCAAATGGAGAAGCGGGGTGGCTGAGATCACCCCCGGGTATGAGGAGATCGTCTTTAAAAAAGGGTTCAAGGGAATCAAAAAAGAGGCGGAGCAGGCCCTCAGCCTTTTGGACCCAACCCAGCCCCAGGACCTGGACAGGGTCTCTTTCTATACATCCATGATTGAGGTGTGCCAGGGGATAATCACCCTGGGTCAGCGTTATGCCGCCAAGGCCGCCGACCTGGCTAAAACCGAAAAAGATCCGGATCGAAGGGCTGAGCTGGAGAAGATCGCTGGTATCTGCAAGTGGGTGCCGGAAAATCCGCCCCGAAGCTTCTGGGAAGCCCTGCAGATGGTGTGGTTTGCGCAGATCGGCTGCACTCTATCTGAAAACGGGCCCGCCTTCAATCTGGGCCGGTTCGACCAGTATATGTACCCCTACTATGAGCGGGACTTAAGAGAGGAAATCCTCACCAGGGACCAGGCCCAGGAACTCATAGACTGTCTCTGGATCAAGCTCTCGGAGTGGTTATGGCTGTTGCCGGAGAACGGGGCGGAGTATTACGGCGGCTATAACGCCTTTCAGAATTTGACTGTGGGGGGTGTCGCCAAAGACGGCAAAGACGCGGTCAATGAGCTTTCTTATATGTGTCTGCAGGCCACAGAGGATGTGAAACTTCCCCAACCCGCCCTCAGCGTAAGAATTCATAATGATACCCCCGAAGATTTCCTGCGGGCCGCCTGCCGGCTATCCCGCCTGGGCACCGGCTTTCCCGCTTTTCACAACGACCGCATCGGCACTGCCATGATGATGTACGCCGGCCTTCCTCCGGATGAGGCCAGGGACTGGAACCTATTGGGCTGTGTAGTGCCTCACCAGAAAAAAGTCGGGGAATGGACCGATGCCGGGGCCTACAACCTGGCTGCGGCGGTTGAGTGGGCCCTGAACAATGGGCGCAGCCGGCTGACCGCAGAGCAGATGGGGTTGGCCACGGGCGACCCTGCCAAGTTTGAGACCTTTGCCCAGTTCAAAGACGCCTTTATGCGGCAGCTGAAATACATGCTCAGGCAGGTGGCCGTGACCACCCTGGTCGAACAAGAGGTGCATTTGGAATGCATGCCCCGTCCCTTCATCTCAGCCATTGTGGATGGGTGCATGGACAAGGGCCGGGATATAAGCCGGGGCGGGGCCCGCTATAATGTGGGACCGGGATGGGTGATGGTGGGTGTGGCCGACACCGCCAACTCCCTGGCAGCGCTGGAAAAGCTGGTCTTTAAGGAAAAACGCATCTCCATGCCCGACCTCCTCGCCGCCCTGGACAACAACTTCGAGGGACACACTGAAATTCAGCAGATGTTGAACCAATGCCCCAAGTATGGCAATGACGACGATTCTGTAGACAGGTTTGCCGTAGAAATAACCGACTTTGCGGACCGGGAGCTAAGGCAATATAAAGACAGGCTGGGCTGCCGCTTCCACAACGCCATGATGGGGCTTACCAATAACATCCCCACCGGCAAGGTGCTGGGCGCTCTGCCCTCTGGCCGCAAGGCCGGCGTTCCCCTGGCCGAGGGGTGCTCACCCCACGCAGGCACGGATGCAAGCGGTCCCACCGCCTGCATGAGATCCATTGCCAAAATCAACCACGAAAACCATCCCGGCGGAACTTTATTGAATATAAAATTCACCCCTGCACTGCTGGAAGGCGAAAAGGCCATCGGCGATTTGGCCGGCCTGATCAGGGGATTTTTCGATTTGGGCGGATACCACTGTCAGTTCAACGTGATCGACGTGGAGACCCTGCGCGACGCCCAAGAGAATCCCCAAGACTATCAAGACCTGCTGGTAAGGGTGGCCGGTTACAGCGCCCGCTTTGTCAACCTTTCCCGGGAGGTGCAGGAGGAGATCATCAGAAGGACAACCCATCAGGCTATGTGAACCTGAAAAAAAGCGATCCGAAACATATTGGCGGCCAAGCCCCAAGGGGACGGCGGCTCTGCCGCCGCCCTCCCCTGTGACAACTACCTCCAAGCAAGGCTTTAGCGTGGGTGAAAATAAATGAAAGGCGTGGTTTTTGAGTATCAGCGGTGGTCTATCCACGACGGTCCCGGAGCCAGGACAACAATCTTTTTAAAAGGCTGTCCCCTGCGCTGTCAGTGGTGCTGTAACCCCGAGTCCCAAGAAAAAACCCCCCAGATCGCCTTTTTCGAGGACAAGTGCCTTGGCTGCGGCAGATGCGCTCAAGTCTGCCCCAATCAGCTACCTGCCCAGCCGCCAGGCACAGGGCCATGGACCGGTGGCGTTTGTTCTGCCTGCGGCGAGTGCGTGCAGGCCTGCCCCTCCGGCGCCCGGCAAATGGCCGGCAGGGAAGTGTCCACCGATGAAGTGCTGGAGGTGGTAAGACGCGATCAGGTCTTTTACCGCAGGTCAGGCGGAGGAGTGACCCTGTCCGGGGGGGAGCCCCTGGCCCAGCCGGAGTTCGCCCTGGCCTTGCTGGAGAGATGCCTGTCTATGGGCATTGACACCGCTATCGAGACCTGCGGCCATTTTGATTGGCAGGCGGGAAAGGAGGCTTTGAAAGCTGCAAACCTGGTTTACCTGGACCTCAAGCATATGGACCCAGAAGTGCACAAACAGCTCACCGGCGTCTCCAACCGGGTCATACTGTCCAATGCCAAACGTATGGCCCGAGAACAGATTCCCTTGATAATAAGAATACCGGTGGTGCCCACCCTGAACGACAATCCGGCTGATATTGAAGCCACGGTGTCTTTTGTACGCAGCACTCTTAAGAATGCGGCAGGTATTGAGCTGATGCCCTACCATGCCCTCGGTAAAATGAAATACAGTTCCCTGGGCCGAAATTACAGCCTGGGCCAGTTGGCCGCCCCCAGCCCGGAAAAAATGGAAACGCTGCAGAAAGTAGTAGATCGTCCCACGCTGGTGCGTTAGCCACCGGCATTACCCAAAGCCAGATGTTTTGTTGCCCGGCTGCCTAGGCCAGCCTTTCAGTGCAGGTTTGGGGCGCAGATCACCCCGATACCGCCCTTAATCAAGGCCTCGGCGGTCAGGTTGGTGGAATGATGCTTGTCCAGGTAGTTAATCTCCATGGCCTCCCATAGGCCTTGTTTGAGCACATCCTCTTTGCTCAAAAAGTAATTCAGAATATCCGAGGGGTGCTCCCGGGTCTGCTCAACCTCCACCTCTCCGCCTTCGTGCTTGGCGCTGATGTTGGGCACCTCCCCGGCCACCTCCACCAGCTCCGCCCGGCGGTTATAGGGCTGGCGCACTATGGACTTCCAGGTCTCGGTGATGTGGTGCTCAAAACGCACTTTATCGGTCAGGCCCAGGGCCTGGCGGACCAGGTTGGCCTGGAGAATGGTCTGGTTGTCAACCGAGTTGGATAGATTGAAACCGATCAGGCTGGTGGTGTCATCAGGCCGGCTGAAGAACTTGGCCGTCATCAAGGTCCAGAGCACGGAAAAAGGATTGTCATTACCCATGTACACCGAGATCTTGAACTCATTGTCCACCCCCAGCTTATTAAGCATGTAGCCCAACAGCACGGTTCCGGGGTTTATGTTCAACACCTGCCGCACCCCGTAGTTGGTGTAATAGTGCAGGAATTCATCCAGCCATTTCAGGGGGTATTGGTTGGGCTGGCCGATGCCGCCGAAGTAACCGGTGATGGTCTCGGGTCCGCCCAAATGGATGTTGCTGCCGTCGGTGCCCCGGGTGTCCAGGGATTCCACATAACTGGCCCCCATGATCTGCATGGCCAGGGCGGTGGCCAGTATATCGCCGTTGTCCTGGCTCTGTTCGGCCATGTTGCGCACCCGTATGAACCGGCCCGGCATCAATTCCCGGTTCTGCACAGCCTGCTTGGCCTGGGTTATCAGCCAAGGGAAGAACTGCAGGGCGCTGATCTCCAGGGTCACCGCGTTTTCACGGTTAAGGCCGGATAGGTCCACGCCGCGTTCACTGCAAAATTCGGCCAGGGGAATAAACGACCCCTGGTCGCGCTGGCTCGCCAGCCACTCCAGGTCAGCCACATAAGGTGAGTCTATGCTTTTCAGGCGGTCCATGAAGTTTGCCGGATCCTGGGCCTGGGCCGCCTTGCGGTTGATCTCCTTTGGCCCCCCATACTTCTCGACGATCTCCAACAGGGAGTCGATGAGGGGATTTCCGGGGCCGGTCAAAAATTGATTAACGCTCTCAAGCTTGTCCTGGCCTATGGCCAACAAAGAACGCAGATCAGCCATGATTGTTCTCCTTAGGGTAATTATCCGCAAAAGGGGCCGGGCAAAGGATCGCTGTCTTATTCGGCCATAAGCTTGAGGAACTTCTCCTCCTCGCCCTCGATCATTCGGTAGCAGTGCTCATCCGTGGGGAACTTGCCCTGCTGCACCTCCTGACAATATTCTCTCATAGCCTGGGTAATCACCTCGGCCACGTTGCAGTATTTTTTTACAAACTTGGGGGTGAAGGCCTGGAACTGGCCGATCACGTCGCTGACGATAAGGAGTTGCCCGTCGCATTCAGGCCCGGCGCCGATGGAGTAAACCGGGATGTCAAGCTTGCCGTGGATGTAGGCGGTCACCTCCGGAGGCACCGCCTCCACCAGCAGCATACGGGCCCCGGCCTCCTGCACCGCCAGGGCGTCCTCCACCACCAGCTTGGCCGCCTCGGCGGTGCGGCCCTGGGCCTTGTGGCCGCCGAGCAGGCCGCTGCTCTGGGGGGTGAGGCCGATATGGCCCACCACCGTGATGCCGGCGTCGGTGATGGCCCGGATGCGGCTGACCACCCGCACCCCGCCCTCAAGCTTGATTGCGTCCATATCAGCCTCTTTCAAAAACCGGCCCGCACTCATCACCGCCTGTTCATCGCTGACTTGATAGCTGAGAAAGGGCATGTCGCCGATCACATAGGTGTTGGGGGCGCCCCGGCGCACTCCCTGGCAATGGGCGATGCACATGTCCATGGTAACCGGCACGGTGCCCTGGTAACCGTAAACGCACATGCCCAGGGAATCGCCCACCAACAGCATATCCAGGCCGGCGGCCTCGGCAAACGCGGCGGTGGGGAAATCATATGATGTCAGCCAGGTGATTTTTTCCCCGGCTTCCTTTTTCTTATAAAAATCCAGAAGGCTGAGTTTTTTACTGGCCATGGAAATCCTCCTGTGCAATTTGGTATGGCTCTGCACTGCTTAAGGGATCATGCCCGTCTCTATCATCAAATAGGTTTAGTCCACCTTGGTTTAAGGTTATTTCCATAAGTTGATTCAGGATCGCCATCAACCGGACCAAAGCCATGGACGCCGAAACCACCCTGCCGGGGCATGATTGGCATCTTGGAGATCAGGTCCAGATGATTCCCCCCTTGGCCTTGGATGCCTGGTTTAAATGAGAAGCTTCCCCTGGATTCAAGTTGCCCTCTTCAGGCGGCGAGGAAACCCGCGATTCGCAACCAGCCTGCTCCGGCCTGGAGTGGGGCAGGCGTTGCCGGCTTATGCGCTCGGCGGCCTGACAGGGAAGCATCTCCGGATTGGTGGCCAACATATCCACCAGCTCAATCATATTGCGGCGTATGACCGCCTCCCTTGACTGGGCTCCAGCCCTGACCCGTAGCTGGGACAGGTTGGAGAACTCAGCCGCGTGCATCTTAAGCCAATCGTCCACCGCCCCGGCGTCTCCCAGGCGGGGCCCGGGTATCTCCAGATGCTTGGGCGCCGGAATGGCCAGCTCTTGAGCGGCGAATATCACCCCGCCGGAGTTGACCAGATAGTCGTTGGCGATCATCACCCCTTTTTCAGCAAACACGATCTTCTCCAGGCCCTCACGCACGGCCATCTTTTCCGGATCAGGAGAATAGGTGTTGGCGCCTTCCACTATCACCGACCATTTACCCATGCGCTCTGTACACATGCAGGCCTGGTCCCCGGGCCGGGCTCCCAGGTAATTGAACACCGGCGCCGCCGGCACCAGGCAAAAGGCCGACTCCCGCAAAAGATCATCAGGATCAGAGGAAAACTTGGTGCTATGGCTGGGCCCGGCCGGGACTATCTTCTCCTGAAAATAAGAGCGGGTCACCAGGCCCTGCTCCTGCCAGCGGTCAAAAAGCTCAGTAACCGGGAGCCCGTCTTCATCATAGAGATAGCCTTCCCTGTCGCTGATCCCGATGATCTTGGCCTGGGGCATCTTCTCCTTGATGATGCGGGCGGCGTGGGCCCCCACGGCGCCAA
>JASFOZ010000055.1:0-13452 GCA_050116255.1 Desulfarculaceae bacterium | reverse complement strand
TACCCTGCGGCGCCAGGCCCGGGGAGTGCAGCAAAGGCTGCAAACCTTCCGGCGCGGCGTGGAGCGCTGGCTGCAGACCCAGGAGGCTGATCTATGCTTCGCTTAAGGGGGCGTATGGACAGGGGCCAGGCCGCTGAGGGCGGGGATGCGGAAATCAACATGGCTCCACTCATCGACATGGTCTTCATCCTGCTGATCTTCTTTTTGGTTACCACCAGCTTTGTGCGCGAGGCGGGGGTGGAGGTGGACCGCCCCCAGGCATTCACCGCCCAGGCCAAACAAAAACGGGCTTTTATGGTGGCGGTGGATGTCAAAGGGGGCATATACGTGGATAGCCGCCGGGTGAATCTGCGTTCCGTGCGGGGCCTGGTGGAGCGCTTTCTGGCGGAGGAGCGAGAGGGAGCGGTGGTGATCGTGGCTGACAAAAAAAGCCTCACCGGCCGGGTTATCGCGGTGCTGGATGAATGCCGCCTGGCCGGGGCCAAAGACGTGGCCGTGGCGGCCCGGAGGCCCAGGTAATGAGAGCCCTGGCCCCCCGCCTACGACTCCACGCCGCCCGCTCCGGAGTCTTGATGCTGGCGCTGGGGATTAACTTGGCCGTGTTCTGCGCGGCGCCCTGGTTGATCCGCCAACACCGCCTGGCCCCAGGGCCCCTGGATTTTGAACCGGTGGCCTACCTGGTTTCGCAACCCCCGCCCCCGCCCGAAGACCTGAAAAACGAACCCCCGCCCCAGCCGCCGCCTCCGGTCCTGAAGATGCATCAGCTTAAGACCTCGCCGGTTCCGGCGCCCAAGCTGAAGCTGGAGACCCCGCCCCTGGATATGGAGATCAACCCCGCCCTGGTCTCAGGGCCCCGGCTGGTGGCTTTACCCTCGCTGGCCGGGATCGCCTCGGGACCCATGGACCGGGGGCCCCTGATCGCAGCCCGCATCCCTCCGCCCTACCCCTATTTCGCCAGGCGGCGGGGCATTGAGGGTGAAGTCCTGGTGCGCTTTTTGGTCGATGAGCTGGGGCAAGTTAAGAACCCCCAGATTCTCCAGGCAAAACCGAGCGGTTTTTTTGAAAACACCGTACTCAGCACGATTACCCGCTGGAAATTTAAACCAGGGATCAACCAAGGCAGGCCGGCCCCGGCCTGGGTTGAGACCACCATCCGTTTCAAGCTGGAATGATCTTGCGCTATCTATTAACTATAAGCCTGGTTTTCATGATGCTGCTGGCGCCGGCAGCCGCTTCGGCCAAGCAAAAAAGCGCCTGCGGGCCGGAGCCGCGCCTGAGCCGCAGCCTGCACCAGGCCATATTCAAGGCCCAGAAGCTTTTTGACAAAAAGGAATTCACCCAGGCCCTGGCCGGCCTGGAAAAATACTGTAAGAGCCACCCCGACACCCGGCACTTCCGGCTGTCCTTTTTCAAGGGCGTGCTCAACTACCAACTGAACCGGCTGACCCAGGCGCAGGACGACTTCCGGGCTGCCTCGGAATTGCGGCCCTGCTTTTTGCCGGCCCTGCGCAACCTGGCCACGGTTCAATTCGAGCTGAAACAGCCCGTGGCAGCGGCCCGGACCGCACTCAAGGCCTACGCCCTCACCAAGCCGCCTGATCATGAACTAGCCTATATGGCTGCGGTCTTTTTCCTCTCCGCGCAGCAGCCGCGAAAGGCCTTGCCTTGGCTCGAAAAAATAACCTTGGTTAAGGCGCCGCCTAAAAAGTGGCTCAAGGCCCTGGCCCGGACCTACCTGGAGCTGAAGCAGCGGGACAAGGCCCGGCCGGTTCTGGTAAGGCTTATCAAGATGGACCCGGAGGACGCTGCGCTTTGGCGGCTCCTGGCCGGCCTGGAGATATCCGGGAACAAATACAAAGCCGCCGCCGCCGCACTGGAAGTGGCGGTGCGCTTAAAGGGCCACCAGAGCGGCGATTGGCGCAACCTGGGAAGCCTTTACCAGGCCGCCGGGGCCCCCCGCAAGGCGGCTGAATATTACCGGCGCCACTTCGGCCCCACGCCCACGGCCAAGCAGTGGTATACTCTGGCCCAGATATATCTGCAGGCCAACCTTTTGGCTCAGGCGACTGAGGCCGCCCAAAAGGCCGTCAGCCTGGGGCCCGATGCCAGACGGCTGGCCTTTTTAGCAGAGATATACTTGAGGGAAAAAAAGTATAATAAGGCCTTGGAGACTTTTGAGGCGGCAGCGGGCAAGGCCCGTTCCCTCAAGGCAGGGCGGTATTATTTGATGAGCGGTTACTGCGCCCTGCATCTGGACCGCTGGCACAAGGCTGCCAAGGCCTTTAGCCAGGCCCTGCAGCATGGAGCAAAGGACCCTTCCCTGGCCAAGGAGGCCAAGCAGGCCTTGAAACAGGCCCGGGAGCATTTGGCATATTTGAAGGAGGTGAAAAATAGCGAGGCTGCCGGCAGGACGGCAATCTCGTTTTAGGCAGACAAAGTAATAGGCGAAACCGGCGCCCACAGGGCTTAATAGGGAAGACGGTTACATGCCGTCGCGGTCCCGCCGCTGTGACCAGGGACGAAAGCCGCTGAAACGCCACTGGCCGGACTTGAGCCGGCTGGGAAGGCGCGGCCAATAGGATGATCTGGGAGCCAGAAAACCTGCCGGTTTCCAAGGGCGCCCGCAGACCGGCGATTGACCGGCAGCGGACACCGCCGGGTGATCAAGTAAGCTGGGTGCAATCCCCCGATCGGCTTTTGCCGGTTGGGGGTTTTTTGCTGGTGGGACTCCGGCTGACTTTTCTTGGGAACAAGGGGTTACAATGATGCAGAAAACACAGATTAAACGTTACTTAAGCCTGGCTGCGATCCTGGCTTTGCTGAGCGCGCCCGCCGCCCAACCCGCAACAGCCGCCGAAGCCCTCAAGCAGCCGGAGATGGTGGTCACAGCCACCAAGACCGAAGAGAAGCTGGATCAGCTCCACAGCACCGTTTACCTGATTACTGATCAGGACATGGATGAAAAGGGCATACTGAACCTGCCTGATGCCATCCGCGAGGTGCCCGGGCTCTACGTGCGCGGCAACTCTCTCTTCGGCGGCCCCACCAGCGTCACCATTCGCGGGGCCGAGGCGGGCCAGGTGCGCCTTATGCTGGACGGGGTGCGCCTGGCAGATCCCATCGCCCCCAGCGGCGAGTTCAACCTTTCCCTGCTGAACGTGGACGCTGTTGACCAAATCGAGGTGGTGCAGGGCCCCCAGTCCACCCTCTACGGCTCCGACGCCATGGGGGGCGTGATAAACATCATCAGCAAACGCGGCCAGGGCAAGCCCACTGCCTGGGCCCTGGGCGAGGGCGGCTCCTTCAACACCTGGCGCGGGCAGGTGGGCAGCCAGGGCCAGGTGGATAAGTTCAACTTCTTTGTCAACGGCTCCGGCCTGACCAGCGAGGGCTTCTCCAACGCCAAGGATCAGCCTGAAAAGGATTACTACAGCAACCTCCAGCTCAACACCCGCATCGGCTATGAATTCAGCCCCTCCACCGAGATCTACGCCATCGGCTATTTCCACCGCGCCCATGTGGACTATGATTCCTTTTACGGTGAACCCGCGGACAGCGACGACGCCGTGAAAAAGACGGCCTGGACCGGCATCCTCGGCTTCAGGCAAGGAGTGTTCGACTGGTGGGACCACAAGCTCACCCTCTCCACCGGCGAAAGCAAAAGGGACTATTCCGATGGTTCCGAGTTCAATTCCCAGTTGCACACAGTGGAATGGCAGCACAACCTCCATTACCAAGATATCAGCACCCTCACTGTGGGGGTGGATTGGGAAGAGGAAAAGGGCGATTTCAACTCGCCTCTGTACGATGACCGGCTGGACAGCCGCAGCGCCGCGGTACTTGGCCTGTATTTGCAGGAGCAGTTAAAACTCTGGAAGAGCCTCTTTCTGACCGGCGGAATCCGCAGCGACAATCACCAGGAATTCGGACAGGAGACCACCTGGAAGGTCGGCGCCGCCTACCGCTTTGCCAAGACCGACACCAAGCTGCGGGCCAATTACGGCACCGGCTTCAAGGCCCCCACCATCTACCAACTCTACTCCCAGTACGGCGATATAAATCTGGACCCCGAAAAGAGCAAGGGCTGGGACGTGGGAGTCGATCAAGGCTTCTGGGGCGGCCGCCTGAAGCTGGGCCTGACCTATTTTCAGCTGGAGACTGATGAGCTTATTGTGTGGGATTCCGATACCTGGAAGTATAAGAACATAGACGAGGCCGAGTCCTCGGGAGTGGAGTTCATGCTCCAGGCCAAATTAACCGACTGGCTGAGCCTGGACGGCTCCTTCACCCACACCGACAGCGAGGATAAAACCACGGGCAAGGAGATCAAGTATATCCCCCGGGAGAAGGTCACCCTGGGCCTGCGCTTCAAGCCCCTGGAAGGGCTGGTGGCCAGGATTTACGGGATCTATATTGGCAAGCGTTACGCCGATGACGACAATACCGAGCAGATGGACGGATACACGGTGGTGAATCTGGCCGCCAGCTATGAGGTGAATAAGCACCTGAAGGTATTTGCCCGGGTATTGAATCTGTTCGACGAGGATTATGAAGAGATCAAGGACTATCAAACCATGGGGCTCTCCGCTTTTGGCGGAATCAGAGTGAGCTTCTAAACCCCAGACGTGCTTAATCCCAGGCGGCCCCCCTCCGGCAGAGGAGAGGGGCCGCCCATATTCATTAGCATCTAACGGTGTGATTAAAGCAGGCTTGCCTTTTAAGGCCCGTTACTCAGGCACCAGGCTGACCCGGGGGCGGCCGCGGCTGGGCTCCTCATCCACCAGGGTTTTGACCCCATAGGCCTTTAAGAGCAGCTCCGGCTGCATCACTTCCGCTGCCGAGCCCTGGGCCAGGATGGAGCCCTTACTGAGCAGTACCAGCCGCCCGCAGAAAAGGCCGGCCAGGTTGAGGTCGTGACTGACCAGGCAGACCGATTTGCCCTGGTCCCGGCAGGACCGCTCCAAGAGCCCCATCACCTTGAGCTGATGATCCAGGTCCAGGGCGCTGGTAGGCTCATCCAGCAGCAAAATGCGGGGATCGCAGGCCAGGGCCCGGGCCAAGGCCAGGCGCTGGCGCTCGCCGCCGGAGAGCTCGCCGGCCGGCCGCGAGGCAAATGGCCGCAGGCCGGTCTGTTCCAAGGCAGCCCAGGCCGCCTTTTCATCTTCAGCACCGGCAAATAATTGCCTTCCCATGCGGGCATAGCGCCCAGAGAGCACTGTCTCCAGGGCCGTGAAATTGTGGGCCAACTGGGGGGCTTGGGGCAAGAGCCCCATTATCTGGGCCAGTTGATGGCGGGGAAAGGACCGGATCTTCTTTCCCAAAAGCAGCACCTGGCCAACACGTGGAGTCAAAAGCCCGGAGAGGATGCCCAGCAAGGTGGACTTGCCGCTGCCGTTGGGTCCTATGATGCCTAAAAATTCACCGGCCCTAAGCTCGAGGCTGACATCTGTGATCACCTGACTGTGGTCATAGGTAAAGGACAGTCCTCGCCCTTCCAGAACTGTTTGCTGGCCTGCCTTCACCACCACAGGCTCCTTTTTTTGGTCAGCAAAATAACGAAAAAGGGCGCGCCCAGGGCGGCGGTCACCACCCCCACCGGCAACTGGGCCGGGCTTATGATCAGGCGGGCGGCGGTGTCGGCCATCACCAAGAAGCTGGCCCCAAACAGGCCCGCAGCCGGAATGAGCAGGCGGTGATCCGGTCCCAAGGTCATGCGCAGCAGGTGGGGGACCATTAGACCCACAAAGCCGATCAACCCGCTGAGGCTGACCGTCACCCCCGCCAGGAGGCTGACCAGCATAAACAGTAAAAGCTTGACCCTCTCCACCGGCACCCCCAGGGAGGCCGCCGCCAGTTCGCCGGCGCATAAGAGGTTCAGCTCCCGCGAGTAGAGGAACAATAGCCCTCCCCCGATCAGGACCACCGGCGCCAGCAGGCCGGCGCTGGCCAGGGTTGATCCCCCCAGGTCTCCGTAAAGCCAAAACATGATGGCATGCAGCTTTTGGTCGGTGGTGGTGGAGATCACATACATGATCACCGCGGTGAAAAAGGCGTTGATCATCACGCCGGTGAGGACCAGGGTGTTGGTCTCCAAGGCCCCCCGCCTGCGCGCCAGGGTCAGGACCATGAGCGTGGTGACCAAGGCGCCGGCAAAGGCCAGGGTGGAACGGGTGTATACCCCGGTCAAGCCGCAGGCCAGGGCCAATACCGCGCCGGTGGCGGCCCCGCCTGACACCCCCAGGATAAAAGGCTCGGCCAGAGGGTTGCGCAAAAGCCCCTGAAACACCACCCCGCAGAGGCTCAGGGACGCCCCCACCAAGGCCGCCAGGAGGATACGGGGCAGGCGCAGGTTGAATAGGATGACAGTTGCATTAGGGGTTTGCGGCCGCCCCCATAGCCATTGCCAGACATCGCCCAGGCCCACCTCAGCCGTGCCCAGGCCCAAGGCCAGCAGGGTCACTGCCGCCAGCAGCAGAAGGAGCAGAACGGCGGCCAAGACCACCTTGGACAGGGTTACCCTCATGGCTGGAAGGCCGCCATGCCCATACGGCGGGGGTGAACCAGCCGGGCCAGTTTTATTAGGCCTTGGCCCAGCCGGGGGCCGGGCCGGTCAATGAGGTCCGATTCGATTGAGACCACCCGGTAGCGCTCATTTTGCTTAAGCCCCGGCAATCCGCGCCAGTAAGCCAGTTCCTTGTCAAGGTTCTGCCCCCGCTCCATGGTGGAGATTATGACCAGATCGGGCAGGGCCTGAACCACGTGTTCCATACTCAAGCGGGGCCACTTGCCGGCGCTGTCCGGAGCGATGTTCTTGGCCCCGGCCATGGCCAGCAGGCGTCCGTTAAAAGTCTGGGGAGAGACGGTAACCAGGGGGCGGCTTCCTATCACCAAAAGGGTGGGGACCGGCGCTGCCCCTTGCAGGTTTTTCCTGACCAGGGTGAACTGCGCCCGCATCTTTGTCGCCAGAATATCACCCTGGGCGGCGGCGCCGCAAAGCCTGCCCAGCCTCTGCAGGCTGTCGGGAAGGCGGGCCGGGTCTGTGGGCCAGGTGACATAGACCGGGATTCCGGCCCGGGTCAATTTCTTCACCACTGCCGGAGGATTGCCTTCCCGGTTGGCCAAGACCAGGTCCGGGGCCAACTCCACGATACGCTCTATGTCGGGGGAGACATAGGAGCCCACCCGGGCGATGGCCTTGGCCTGGGGAGGATAGTCCGCCCAAGTGGTGGCGCCCACAATGCGCTCTTGCAGGCCCAGGGCGAAAAGGATCTCCACCAGCGAGGGGGTCAAGGCCACAATACGCAGGGGCCGGTCAGGGGCCTCCACCCGGCGGCCCATCTCGTCCTTGACCACTACGGCCCCGCTCAGGCCCGGTACGGCCAGAGTGAAGGCCCAGGCCGCCAGCACGGATAAAACCACGGTCTTGACCCTGAGCTTGGAAGCGTATCTCATCAGCTTGCTCAATCCGGCGGATGCTTGCCCGGCACAAAAAAACCCCGGCCTTTAATGGCCGGGGGACTGCACCCTGTTTACTTGATCTCCCCGCAGGGCGAGCTTCAATCTGGTTCCGCGATCAGCAGCTCGCCTGGTGATCGGCAGGTCTTCTGGCTTCCGGATCGCCCTATCGGCCGCGCCTTCCCGCCCTCTTAGGCATGAGGCAGTGGTACTCGTGCGGCTTTCGTACCCGGTTACAGCGGCGGGACCGCGCCGGAATCTCACCGGCTTCCCTATTAAGCCTTCATAGGCACCGACACCACCTGACAAATAGACCTAAAGGGCCGGCCTGTCAAGAGACGGCATGCAGATAAGCGCCGCCCCGCCCACCTGATTTTGGCCGCAGCGCAGGCCAAAACAGCCTTTCTCTATCAGCCTTTTCTTGCTAATGATAGGATGGCTGAATGGTGAAGGGCCGCTGTTGGATTGAGGAGCAGACAACGGCTCAAAACAGACCCGTATAAAAAATCCATGGAGTAAGGCCATATTAAAACCAGGGGCCAAGCTTCAAGGCCTGCCCTTGGGACGACAGGCAGGCCAACAACTCTGACAAGGTATTTTTTTGAACCGGACATATTTAATATCCAAATCCTTGCTGGCCCTGATTATCATCGCCCTGGGCGGCTGCGGGCTGGCCCTGGCCTCCTTATCCCTGGCGCCACCTGCCTTTCTCAAACAATGGGCGGATGCGGCCGCCTTTGACGGCAGCGCTGATTATCTGACGATTGCAAGGCTACAGGCCATGCAGAAGCTGCTTCTGGGGGCGGCACTGCCCCTGCTGGGAGCGGCCCTGACGGTTGTGGTCCTGCGGCGGAAAGTGGAGGCCTTATTTGATATTCAGGCCCAGTCCCTTGCCGTGGTAGCGGCTGCAACCAAAGACTACGTCTTAAGAATCTTTAAAGAGAGCCCCCCGGCCCATCTAACTATATTAGGGCTTGTGATCATGCTGGGCCTGGGGCTGAGGCTGGCCTTTCTTTGGCAGCCCATTGACTATGATGAGGCCACCACCTTTATGGAGTATGCCTCCCGGCCCTTCTACATAACCCTCACCTATTATTCAGCCCCCAACAACCATGTCTTTTATTCCCTGCTGGTGCACATATCCCAACGCCTCTTTGGGGACGGCCTGGCCGCGGTGCGGTTGCCTGCCTTTTTGGCAGGCCTGGCCCTTATTCCCGCGGCCTATCTCCTGGTGCGGCATCTCTACAACCAACATGCGGCATTGTTGACCGCCGCCCTCTGCGCAGGCAGCCCGGTTATGATCTTCTATTCCGTGGACAGCCGGGGCTACGCCTTGATGAGTCTGCTTTTTATTTTGTTGCTGCTCCTTTCTTTTTATCTGCGCCGACACGCCGAGCCCGCCGCTTGGACCCTGTGGGCGCTGCTGGCCTCCCTGGGCCTGTTCACCATACCCACCATGCTCTTTCCCCTGGCCGCCATTTTGGCCTGGTGGATGCTCTCGCCCCTGCCTGGAGAATCCGGCCTGGGGCAGCGGCTCCAGCTGAAGCCGCTGTTTATGGCCCTTATGGGCGCAGCCGGCCTTACCCTGCTTTTTTACACCCCGGTCATCATCGGCTCGGGCCTAAAAAGCCTGTTTGCCAACCAATATGTCCTGCGCCGCCCATGGTCGGGGGACCTGTTGCCTGGTGCCGCTGCCAACGCCTGGGAGTTTTTCACGCAAGGCCTGCCTGTGTGGTTCAGCCTGGCCTTGGCCGCTGCCATGCTCGCCTCGCTGATTTTCCGCTTTAGGCGGAGCAGAACCGGCATCAACCCGGGCCTGGCCCTTTTGTTGGGGTGCGCGGCGGTATTGATTGCCCATGGCGGGCAGCCGCCGGCCCGGACCTGGCTCTTTGCCGTGCCCCTGGGTCTGGGCCTGGCCGGCTGCGGCCTGGCCTGGCTGGGTGAGGCGCTCTTCAGCAGGACCGGACCCTGGCGCCAAGGCTGGGTTTATTTCCTGAGCCTTATGGTAATCGCGGGGCTGAGTATCAATCCCCAACTGACCAACAGGCCCGGCTTCCTGGCCGGTGGAACCGATAGCGGCGATCTCGCCCAGGTGGCTGATTATCTCCAGGGCAGGTACCAGCCCGGAGACGGCGTTCTTACCATCTGCCCCCTGGACGAGCCTTTGGCCTACTATTTCCGCCGCTGTCAGATGCCCATTAGCCCCATCTTTCTGGCCCTCAGCAATGGCCTGCACTCATGCAACCGGGTGTGGGTGGTGACCAAAAAGAAGGGCTATCCTTCCTTGCAGGATTGCCTGAAGTGGGGCAAGATTCAGCCCGGCGGCTACACGCCGCCCCAGTTGACGGCTGAATACGCCAACACCCGCTTGTATCTTTTGCATAAACTGAAACCGGCCCTGAGGAAAGATGCCAAGAAATAAAACAACCACCAACCAGCCTGATCCAAAAACATGACCAAAGGCCCTGAACCCATAAAACCCCTCCCCGGCAGGCCTCTTCAGGCCTTAATAAGCTATCTTCTGTTGGCCGCTGTTTTCGCCCTGCCTGCCGGGGTGGAGGCCTGGTTCGACGGATTGCCCTGGTCCGGGGCCCTGGAGATCTACTGCCTGGCCGCGGCCCTGCCCTTTTTGATCCTGGTCCGGAGCGGGTTCATGCGCCGCCGGGGGGCGGTCCTGGCCCTGGCCGGGCTCCTCTTTGTCAAGCTCTGGCTGGCGGTGTTGGCCCCGGCTGCGGGATGGGACCTCTGGGTCTACGCCTCCCCCCAGCACCGGGACCAGCAAAAATGGGAGCGCACCTACCAGACCCTTTGGCATGGAGGCGTATCAGCGGTCTGGGACCGGCCCTATGGGGACTGGAAGCAGTTCCCGGCGGAGTGGATGAACCGCTGGGGCAAGCAGAAGCGGCGGCATTTGTGGCTGGGGGCTTCTCTCTCCGGCTGGGCCCGCATCCCTTCAGGCCACTCCCTGGTCATATTGGCCCAGGACGCTAAGAACGCCTCTTTTCAGGCCTCAGACTCCCAGGGGCGCAAATGGCCCTTGCCCCTGGCCTCCAGCCTGGAACAGGCCCGTAAGGCCCCCCGCCTGCCCCCTCCATCCGGCGCCGTGCAAGTGAGGGGCCGCCTGGAATTCAGCGGCCACGGCAAGTGGACCCTGATACCCTATCTACTGACCCCGGACGGCAGGCTGCGCCCCGCCTTTGGCGCGGGCGTGCTCTGGCGGCATCAGGAGGGGGCTACGGCATCGGCGGCCTGGTCATGGGCGCTGTGGTGCGCCGCCCGGATCACAGACCTGGGCCTGCTCGCCTTCTTGGCCGCCTGGGCCCTGGCCGGTCTTGCCCGCCTGCGCCGAACCGGGTATTTGACCGTCACCACCGCCGCCGCCGGACTGACCGCCCTGATCATCCCCCATCTCCTGCCCCCCCTGCCCTGGGGCCCCTTGCAGGACGGAACCGGGGTGCTCCCCCTGGCCGTGGGCATATGCCTGCCTCTGGCGATATTCAGCGTCCTGGCCTTCAGGCCCGCCCTGGGCTCCCGCTTGGCCGGGCTCAGCCTCTTGCGCCTGGTGCTCTTTGTTTTCGGACCGGCGGTGATAGCCTTTTTCTGCCTGCTGTGGTGGCCGCAGGTGGGGGCGACCCATCTCTACAGCCTGGGCGACGACTGGCTGGTGTACCAAAACTACGCCCGCCAGATCGTGCTGCAGGGAGACTGGCCGCACCGCTCCCAGCCGGTCTTTATCTATCAGCCCTTGTACCGCTATGTAGTGGGCCTGCTGCACGCCTTTTTCGGGCAATCCGCCCTGGCCCAGCACCTCTTGGACGCCTGGGCAATAGTGGGCGCGGCTGCCATTACCGCCCGCCTGGCCCAAGGCCTTGGCGTGGTCCCGGGCTTTGCCCTGGGGGGCTCACTGCTATATCTGGGCGCTTGCCTGGCCGGTGGCTTCCGGCACCACATCGGCCGCAGCATGTCGGAACACACCGGCATGCTCTGTATGATGCTGGCCATTTTCCTGGCCTCTCGCGCCGGGCCCAGGATCGGCAGCGCCCTCAAGCCCGGGCTCCTGGCGGCATTGGCCTTTTGGCTGCGCATGGACCACCTGGGGGCCTTGGCCGCAGGCGGCACCATGGCCATTGCCGCCACCGGGGGCAGGCTGATCTCGGTCTGGCGGGAATGGCTGGGCCGGTTCTGGGAGAGGCGCTGGTGGCTGGGGGTGTACTGGCTCTTTCTGGCCGCTGCCCTGGTCCTGGTGGTCTTGCGCAACTGGCATCTCAGCGGGCTGGCGGTGTTGGACGATCCTGCCAATGTGGGGCGCTGGACCATCAACACCCTGTCCAGCGCCCTGATCGGGGCCCGCCGCATACTTCATGCCGACGACTTTGTATTCAAGTGGCCCGGCCTCTTGCTCTGGCCGGGGACGGTGCTGGGCATATTGCCCCTGGTCTGGCGGCCGGGCCCGCTTAGGAACTACCCTCTGAGCCTGTCCCTGACCCTGGCCGGATTGATGGCCCCTTATTTCTTCCTGCTGCCCAACTCCAGCCCGCCCCGCTTCAGCATCCATCTGCTGCCCCTGGCCTGCCTGTCCCTGGCTGTCCTGGCCCATCACGGCTGTACATACTTCTTCGGCCCCCCGCCGCCTCAGCCGCCTGAAAACCCAGGCTAATAATCAGGCCGCACTGAACAACTACATCTATTGGCGGTCGGACAAGTTCAGGTCCCTGCCCTTTAGGGCGAAAAACACCGTGCCCGCCAGGCCGCAGAAAAAGGCGGCCAGGAAGTTGGCCAGGGGGTCTATGAGCCACAAGAACGCCCCTCCGAACGCAGCCACCGAAACCACGGTGTCCCGGAGAAGGTAGTAGAACCCGAAGGTGGCCGCCTTGCGGTCTTCCGGGGCCAGGTCCATAATCAGGGCCTTGCGCGTGGGTTCGCCGAACTCCTTCAGGCCCCGCAGCACAAAGGCCCCCACCAGAGGCCAGAACGAGCGGCAAAAAACCAGGCTCAGGGGAAACAGAGTGAAGAATACAAAGGTGATGACCACAAAGGGCTTTTTGGCCCCCTTGTCCGCGAAATGGGCCACAGGCACATAGATGAGCATGGCGGTGACCATCTCCACCGTGGTGAGCAGACCGAACTGCACCGGGCTCACCGGCGACTCGATGGTCTGCACGCACCAGATCACCACAAAGGCATAGGGTATCTGCTCGCAAAAACGGATGAGGATGTCAGCGGCCAGCAGCCTGCGCAGAGAAGGAGACAACAGGGCCAGGGACTTTAAGGGGCTCATGCCCAGGGGCTTGGCCTCAACGGGCCTGTCCTCGATGAGCCGCTGCTGCATGATCAGGGCCGCCAGCGCCAGGATCAAGGCGATGCCAAAGGCAACCCGCACCCCCTTTTCAATGCCGAACATGGCGATGCAGATCCCGCCCAGTACCGGCCCCAGGGCCATGGGCAGCCGCCGCACCAGAGAATGCATGGAAACGCCCATGGTGCGTTTGTCCTGGGGGAGCACCCGGGACACCAGACTCATGGTGGCGGGCAGGGAGATGGCGGTCCAGGACAGAAACAGGGCCGCACCGGCGATGACCGCGGGCCAGGCCGGAATCACGATCACCACCACAAAGCCGGCCATGGCCATGAGGTTGAAGATCAGCAGGGCCCGCTTATAGCCGAAGCGGTCGGAGAGGTAGCCGCCGGGAAAAGAGTAGAGGGCGGAGAGCAGGTTATCCAGGCCGTTGAGGAGCCCCACGGAAACCGCCCCCCCGCCCAGGGCCACCAGGTACAGGGGCAAAAAGCGCTCGGCCATCTTTTCGCCCAGGCCCACCAAGACCACCATGGCCAGCATGCCCGCCATGCTCCGGCTCAGGCCCAGGAACGAGACCGATTTTTTAAGCCAGCCGCCGCTCATATAAATAAAGCTTGCCCCAGAGCGGCCTGATTGTCATTAGGGGAGTGTGATCAGGATAGATTATGGAAACAGGGAAAGGGAGGGTATAGATGTCGCCT
>JASFOZ010000054.1:0-13488 GCA_050116255.1 Desulfarculaceae bacterium | reverse complement strand
GGCATGGGTTCACTCCCCCAGCCCTGGCTGAATTTCTCCAGGCCGTCGCTGAGGCTGTAGTAATCCCCGGCCTGGCTCAGCCAGATATGGCCCAGGGTCTTAAGGCCGATGGGCTCGTCCAAAGAGCCGGCGCTCACCGCCAGGCTGTCCATGTCCCGGGGATCCCAAAACAGGCTGGACCCGCACTCTGAGCAAAAGCCCCGGTGAACGTTCGGGGTCTCGTCAGTGGTCGATCTGAACCATTTGAGTCCCTCGTCTTTGGTCAAAACCAGGTCCTTCCTGGACACCCGGGTGTAGGCCCCCACATTTCCGTGGAAGCGGCGGCACTTGCTGCAATGACAGTTGACCACGTCCCGAATCGGCCCATGAATTTCGTAGCGCACCGCACCGCAGAGGCAGCCGCCGGTGGCAGCCGGTTTCTCATTACTAGCTGTCATTTTTAATCTCCTCGGCTTGATGAATAACGCCCAAGAACATCACATGCTCAAGATCTCAAACTCCTGGGAAGAAACCAGGCTTTTCACCTTTTCTATAAACGACTCCGGAGCCTCCAGGTCAGGATAATTCCGGAAAAGCGCGCCTATGCGCTGCAACTCATCCATCTCCTCCAGCCGCGACATGGTCATCAGGTCATGGCGCACCCGGCAGGGATGGTCGGCAAAGACCATACAGTTTTTGTCCAGCTCCCCGGCCCTGATCTTGCGCTGGGCCGCCTTCTGGCAGCGGCAGGGGTTGGAGGGCCGGATCAAGGAGCAATAATTCAACATGAAATCATACACCTTGGCCCGGGCCCGGGAAAAACGCTTGCGATAGGCCTGCGCAGAGATTCCCAGAATCTGGGAGCCTTCTTGCCCGGAAACCTCGAATACGTCACCCAGGAGAAAAGCCAGGCGAAGGCCCCGGTCCAGGCACAGGAGCATGGCCTGGAGGCAGCTGATGCGCATCTCCTCCTCAAGCAGGGATTGCTCGGCCTGATTGAGCTCTACGCCTCCGCCCATGGCAGCGGTCTGCAACACCAGATCTTCAGCCTGGGCCAAGGTTTTGGCCGAGCGTTCGGCCCGGCGGCGGCGGGCGGTTAAGAGATGATTGGAGGCGATGCGAAATACCCAGGTCCTAAAGGAGCTTTCGCCCCGGAACCGGGCCAGGTTGGTGATGACCTTGATCAGGATCTCCTGGGTGGCGTCCTCAGCGTCCTGGGGATGATAGAGCATGCGCAAAGAAAGGCCGTAGACCGGGTCCTTGATGCGCCTGACCAGATCCTCCAAGGCCTGCTCATCCCCGCCCAGGGAGAGGCTGACCAGTTTTTCATCTTTTTCGTCCATCTTCCCTAGTCCCAGATTATGTCTGATGTTCATATAGACAACCAACTCTGTCCAGGTGTGACTCCAAAAAAAATAAATTCGCGCGGCCGGCTAAGATTGGTTAACATAAACAGATTCACGAAAAGAGGCTTGACAGCGCTTAATATCTCTAACAGCCCCGGCGCTACCGGCCAATCTTCCATGCTTTAGGGCAGGAGTCTTGATGTCTTCGCCTCCACCTCTGGAAAGCCCCGGTATAGGCCTGTGGAACAGCAAATTCCGAGACCCCGGCCTGGAGGATCTATTCCGCCTAGCCACAATCCGGGAATGGAAGCGGAGATTGAGCCTGGTCGCCATTTCGGGTGGAGCCTTTTACCTGGCCGGGTTTTGGGTTGATTACTCCATTATGGGGATCAATCCAACCTCAATGATGCTATTGATTGTCAGGGTGGTGTTCGCCGCCGTGGCTGTGGGCTTGGGCTTATATATCCGCCGTATTGATGACTACAAAACCATAGATTATCTCTCTCTGTTGGTCCTAATGGCCTGCGTTGTCGGCACCTTAATAATCATCCACCAATCAAAAGTTCCAGCTACGCGGCACGCGCTGACTATTTTTGTCTTTGTAATGATTTTTTTCATTTTCGTGCCCACCCGCATCTGGATCAATGCCGTGAGCAGCTTCAGCTTAAGCCTGGGATTTTTGATCATCATCCTGTTCGGCACCCAAACGCCGGTTGCGATGCTGGCCATGATTATCATCTACGTGGTCCTGGGCAATATTCTAGGCTGGTTCACGGCTATGCACCTGCAGCGCCTGAACCGACTGCAATGGTTCAATCTGCGCGCAGAACGTGAGGCGCAGGCCCAGCTGCTGAAAGAGGTGGATGAACGCAAGCAGGCGGAGGAGTCGCTGCGGCAGCTGGCTTCGGGAGTGGCCCACAACTTCAACAACTCACTCATGGCCATCACCTCCAATTTACAGGCCGCCCAAGGCGTGCTACGTCAGGGGGGCAAGCTCTCTGCGGCTCAGGGTTTTTTAACCAATGCCTGGCAGAGTGCGGCCAGCGGGCGCGAGGTGGCCCAACGCCTGACCAGGGCGGTGGTAGGTGAAAAGGCATCCAGCAAGGGCGGCGAATTGGTAGACATCGGTGAACTTATCCATCATGCCCAGAATATTGCCCGCCTTACCTGGGCCCGCAGCGGCCATCACCATGAGTTCAGCGCCCAGATTGCACCCGATCTTTGGGTCATGGCCAACCGGGGCGAGCTCATCGAGGTGTTCCTCAACCTGTTCAAGAACAGCCTGGAGGCCATGGACTCGGGCGGATGCCTTCAGGTGCGGGCCGAACGCCGGTACGAACGCATTGTGGTGGAAGTGCAAGATGACGGCCGGGGCATTGAGCCTGGCATTCAAAAAAGGCTGTTCAAGCCCTTTGTCTCTGACAAGGGCGTCAGCGGCCAGGGCCTGGGCCTGGCGGTGAGCAGGGGCATCCTGCAGGGCCTGGGCGGCAGCATTGCCTGCCAGAGTCAACCCGGCCAGGGCACCACCATGATCATTGAACTTCCGGCGGCGGCGGACCGTCCTACATTGTTCCCAGAGCCTGCTCCGGCCGAGGCTCACCCTCAAGCCTTGGGCAGGCGGGTGCTTCTGGTTGAAGACGAAGGCCTGATCGCCCTGGGCGTGTCGGCTATTTTGCGGCAGGAAGGCTACCGGGTGTGGCAGGCCCAGGACTTGGCCGATGCGGAGATTAGGCTATCTGAGGCGCGGCCGGAGCTGGTGGTCTGCGACTATGGTTTGCCGGACGGCAATGCCATCAACGTGCACCAAATGGCCCGGGGCTGGGCCGGGGAGAGCGGCAGCCCGGAGCCGGCCTTTATCGTCCTCACCGGCTGGAGCGAGGCCCAGTTGAACGGCGACCCTGCCTTGTTTTCCTTCAAGCCTTTTGCCTGGTTGCAAAAGCCGGTAAACAAAAATGAGTTGTTGGACGTTTTGCGTGACGCCCTTGCCCGCAAGGATAATGCGGACCTGCCCGCCCCTGACGAGGCTGAAAAATAATCAAACAACCAATTCGCACTGCCTTACTAAAAACCCAGCCGGGCAGGTTTTTGGTAATTTGCTCAGCGCCGTTGGAAGCGATCCTTTGGAGCTGACCGGTGTGGGTGGGCCATGGCCCACGGCATATGCCATGCTCTTTGAGGCCGATGCACGGCAAAAAAAGTAATTATAGTTTATAAATCAATACCCTTAAGCCGCAACAAACCGGTCCAACTAGTCGCAAGGCCTCAAGCGGGCCATGCACTCACCCCAAGCAAGCAGGAGCTTGCTTGGGGGCCCCAATGACAGCCCGCCAGATTGCGAGCCAGAAAAGCGAGCAATCTGCGAGGTTTGGCAAAACATCGGGGTCCCCAAAAAGCTTGGCTTTTTGGGGTGTAGCTACGCTTTTGCCAAACCGACGTTGCATCGGGGGCAGGACGCCCCCGTGCAACGCTCTCTCTTAATTGAAAGGCAGCTTATGTGGTAATGTCCGGGCTAGTATTGTTTTATAGAGAACTTAATCCAACTTACCGTAGGGATTGTTCCAATTGTCCGCGAGCTTAACGAACTTTGCATATCCATTCTTGATTATATAATCTGTGCTTTGTTTGTATTTCTTATATTTATATCCGCTTTTATCCTGAAAGCTTAAGATGGTTTTGCAATCTGGATAATCCGGGCAATCAGCGCATGTTTCCAGTTTTCTTTCTTTAAAACAGCATACTTTTATCTTGCATTTGGCCTTATTGATATCCCGAGCGCCGTCATCATAACCAAGCTTGCATCCTTTACAAAAACCTTGTCTATATGGCTTACAGGTCTTACAGTAAGCGCAGCAGCAGCCAATGAATCTTATTGATTTTTCAGTGTTTTTGGGAGTATTTCTCATGGGGTAAGACCATGTGGCAATTAGAGAATCCCTTGTGGCTGCTTATAGTAATAGACCAAACCGCTTCCCGGTCCAAATAAAAAAGAGCCGGCCCAAAAGGGCTAACTCTTTGGAACTAGCGGGGACGATGAGTCTCGAAGTCTCCGCCCTTTCTCTAGGCAGTGGCGCAGCAGCCAAATCGATCCCGGTTTGGGTAAGCCGTTCGTTGTTGCCGCCGGCTTTCTAGGACCAGTCTTCCTTGCAGACCTGTTCCATGGTCTGGAATACGAAATGAAAAACATCCGTAAGCCGGAGAACGCCGGCGATCTTTTTGCCCTCGACTACTAAAAGCGACTGATGGTTGCCCAATACCAACTGGTGAATGGCATCGCAAAGGGATTCCTCTGATTTCACATATTCCCCCTCCGTGAGGGTATGCATAACCTCCTTCACTTTCATTTCGCCGGCATTTCTGCATGACTCTGGGAAGGGCCTTTCGCACAGGGCATACTTGTCCAAAAGAGACTTGATGAAATCCAGGTTGAAACCCGCCCGGGATATGTTTCTGATCTCCCCCATCTCTTTATACTTGGGCTCCAAGGCGGCGATTACGTCATATTGCCCGATTTTCCCGATGATATTCTTGTCGTCATCGACCACCAAGATGGAACGGTGCAGATAATGAAAATGAGTATGATCGATCATCTCCTGGGCCTTTTCCAAGGCCTTTACCGCCTCATAGACGCTGGCTTCTTGATGAACCTGGGCATATTCATCTATGGGCACCATCAGGCTATCCACAGTGATAATTTCCATCTGGCAATCTCCTTTATTGGTTATAATCTTGGCTACACCAGTGAGTATGTGCCCGCCGGTATCACCTAAGTATCCCGAATCCTTATTTAGAGATGCGGCTCCACAAAAAACCGGTCAGGCTCTTGGTGCCAACCCCCTTAACTCCGCTTCAGCCCTGGGCCTTTAGTTGCAGCAAAAAACACCTATTCTATTTTGCCCCCATAACTTTTAACATGCAAATTAGGCGGCACAATTCAAAGCCTTCTCCTGGCGGCTCTGTTTTCCGCCGTTTGGTTTAAGGCATTTTTCTTCCGTGCTCAAAGCGCAGGGATCCCCTGCCTGGTAGTCTACATACTTCCATTTGCCTAGATTAACAAGCACGAAACTGGTGTTATCGGCCCCTTCAGGGCTGCGGGCCGGATTTGAAATCCAAACCTGCCAGATTTAGTCCCTTTTTCGGAAATGTCTACGCTTTTGAAAAGTTCACAACCGCATGGTCCCCCGGTATGGATGCCTTTGGGCAAGTTCAAGACTGTATTGCTGCGTTGTGCTGTATTCTTGGTATCCGGCTAGTAGACGAACGGAACCAGCTTACTGGTATGTTTGGCGTAATCGGAAAACTGGGAGCCGTACTTTTGGGCCAAATAGGTCTCCTTGCGGGGGATGAGGAAAAAGACGAAGTTTAGGGCCATTACCAATGGGATTACGACCATGGAAAGCCGCCCTGTGACCAATGCCAGCCCTAAAAAAAGAACCACGTCACCGAAATAGTTTACGTGCCTGGAAAGCCTGAACAGTCCCTGTGTGTAGAGGCGGCCCTGGCTGGCTGGATCAGATTTGTAACTTTGCCGTTGGTATTCCGAGCAGGTGTTGATAAAAGATCCGCCAAGGTACAGGACCAAGCCGATGATTGCCAAAAGACCGGCCGGTTGCGGATTGGACCCGCCCGCCCGGGCAAAGGCCAGCAGGGCGATCGTCATCAATGTGGTGATGATGATAGCTTCGGCCCAAATGAGCTTTCGCTGTAAAAAGACCAGAATTGTAACAGTGACCCGAAACGCATAGGCGCCAAGACAGAAAAGCACCAGGCCCCGCCGTATGGGATCCCCGTGAAGAAGGTAAGGCTCAAACCACTGCGGTACAGGGTCTGTCTGGGGGAACATCATCCAGAAAACCGCTATCATGGCTGCCCAGATTGAGCCCAGGAAAAGGATTTTGGGGACCAGGGATATTTCATGCCGATCTATAAAGAACATCTTTTAACCAATTGAAATGATTATATGCGTTCCAGATTGTTCCTACTCCGCTCCCTCCGCCCAGATGGTTGCCGGCTTCCTGATTTTAAAATTACTTTTTCGCGGTCCACGCTGTCAATTCTCAATATACCTGTCCTCCCCGCCTCAAGGCAGCCTGATAATACGATGTTAAATGAAGGGCTTATGAGAAAGTCGCGGGCGATTACACCCGGGTGCAGCCGTTTAGGTCCGGCCCAGAGCCGGGTTCAGGGTAAGGGTACTTTTGTCTCCTGGGCGGAAAGCTCCTCAGCCGCTAGGCATGTATTCCGGCCAGGTATTGACAATAGAACCGACCCTTTATACTATTTATATCCCAATCATAGCAAAGCGTTGAACACGCCTTGTAATCAGCTCATCCTTCTTTCACTCCAGGCGCGGTCATCGCTTGCCGCAATATATATCTCATAATTCACACGAACCAGAATTGAGGGGAAAAAATGATCGGCAAAAAATCCCTGGGAACGTTGCTGGCGCTCGTAATAGTAATGGCTCTGGCTGTCCTCGGCGCCGGTGCCATGGCCGCCGCCAAAACCACTGCGCCCGCCGCACAGGCTGTGGAAACCGGCTCCAACATCGCGTTCCTTAAAAAAATCCTTAAAGACAAGCCAGACATCAAAAAGGCTTTGCTGGAATCGCTGAAAAAGGCGAACTGGAAGAATATCAAAACTCTGGACCAATATTACGCCTATCTGGAGCGCACCGAAAAGCTGATCCCCAAGGCGCGCACCATCTTGCAAGAGATCCTAGAGTTCTATTACCTCATCGACCAGTCCGAGTACCTGGACAAGAGCAAGCTGTTCCAGCAGTGGGTGGTGCGATTTGCCCGCGACTGGGGCAAGTTTTTGGACACGCCGGAATCCCTCAAAAATCTGGACACCTTTTACAAGGATAAAAGCTTCCACATGGAAGATTACTATGTGGGGCCCAGCGGGTGGCGGACTTTTAACCAGTTTTTCGCCCGCGAAATCAAGCCCGGCAAGCGGCCGGTGGCCGGGCTGTGCGATGGTGTCACCATCGTTTCTCCGGCTGACAGCGTATATCAGGGAGCCTGGAAAATAGACCAAAAGTCAAACATTACGGTCAAGGGCATGAAGTATTCGGTCAAGCAACTTTTGGACGGCAGCAAATACAAAGACGCCTTCAAGGGCGGCGTGTTCACCCACAGCTTTTTGAACGTCAACGATTACCACCGCTATCATGTGCCCGTGGACGGCCAGGTGCTGGAGACCAAGGTTATTTTGGGCAGGATGTATCTGGGCGTGGCCAAGGACCCCAAGACCGGCAAGCTGGAGCCGGTGGATGACGAGGGCTGGCAGATGACCCAGGCGCGGGGCCTTATCGTGCTCAAGACTAAAAGCATGGGTTTGGTGGCAGTGCTTCCCATTGGCATGGCCCAGGTGTCCTCAGTCACCATTACGCCCGATGTGGGAGACACCCTGGCCAAGGGCGAGGAGTTCGGCTTCTTCCAGTTCGGCGGCTCGGACATCATCACCGTGTTCCAGGCGGGCAAGGTCAAGCTAACCGGCAAGCCCGGCGTGCATTATCTGCAAGGGCAAAAGATCGGCGAAGCCCTGCGCTGAGCCTTCAGCTCTTGCTAAAGACCGATGGGCAAAAGGGCCGCCTTGCCTCCATTACGCGAAGGCGAGGCGGCCCTTGTAAAATTCTATCCAGCAGTGCCTGGGACCTAGAAATCCTTAAAGTCTTCTTCCTCCATGGGAATTTCCTTTTCAGCCCGCCGAGGGCCGGAGGCAGCGGCTTTATGCGCTTCTGGCCCGGCTTCGGGTCCGGGAAGGGCCTTTGGTTTTTTTCTCTTGCCTCTTGCAGGGGCTCCCATTCCGCCGGCCCGGCTTCCACCCACCACCGCTGCCAAGGCCACTGAGATACCCCTGATCTCTTCCGCCTGGGCGGAAAGCTCCTCAGCCGCTGCCGCCGACTCCTCGGCCTGGGCTGCGGTGGATTGGGTGACCTTGTCCATCTCGGTCACTGCGGTGTTGATCTGGTCAATGCCCTGGGACTGCTCCTTTGAGGCTGCTGAGATCTCGGCCACCAGCTCGCCCACCTTGGAGGCGCTCTCCTGCACCTGGGTAAAGGCCTCGTCCGTGGTCACCACCAGCTCGGACCCGGTCTTGATGTCTTTTATATTTTCCTCGATCAGGCTGGCGGTGGTCTTGGCCGCCTCAGCCGCACGCATGGCCAGATTCCTGACCTCGTCCGCCACCACCGCAAAACCGGCCCCGGCCTCTCCGGCCCGGGCCGCCTCCACTGCCGCGTTTAAGGCCAAGAGGTTGGTCTGAAAGGCGATCTCGTCGATGGTCTTGATGATCTTGGCGGTCTCGTCTGATGCCGAGTTAATCTTCTCCATGGCCTGCCTGAGCTCTTTCATGGAATTGTTGGCCCTGACCACGATCTCGCTGGCCTCTTTCATCATGGAGTCGGCCTGGCCTGCGTTCTCTGCGTTCTGCTTGGTCATGGAGGTGAGCTCCTCCAAGGAGGCAGAGGTCTCTTCAATGGAGGCCGCCTGCTGGGAGGTGCCTTCGGCCAAGGCCTGGCCGGATTTGGCAACCTCACCAGAGGCCGCCGCCACCTGGTCCGAGCCGACGTTGAGTTGGATGGAGGCATTGTTGATGGGCCTGGTTATGGAACGGGAAAACAAAAGCACCCCAAAAATGGTCAAGGCCAGGGCAATGCCGCCCACCCAAAGGGTGAGGTTGCGTATGGAACGGGCGGCCTGAAGGAACTCGTCCGTGTTCTGGGTGAAGCCCACTGCCCACCCGGCCACGGGCACGGGGGCATAGCCTGAGGTTTTATCATAACCATCAAAGACATAAGAGCCCACACCCTCCTTTCCGGATAAGACCGTTTTCATGAACTCTTCCATGCCTTTTAGTTTGGCCAGGTTTGTCTTCAAAATGTGATCAGGGTTGGGGTGCGCCACCACCAAGCCGGTATGGTCAACCAGCCAAGGGTATCCGGTCTTGCCCACCTTCACCGCGGTCACCTTTTTGGAGAGTTCTTCGGTCTTTAATATGATCCCGACTATGCCCAGGAACTTTCCCTGGCCGTCAACGACCGGAGCCGCCAAGACCACCACCGGCTTTCCGCTCAGCCGCGATTTTACGGGCGGCGAAATACTGGCCTTTCCCTCGCGGGCGGCTTTAAAATAGTCACGGTCTCCGACACTTATGCCTTTACTCTTTCCTTTCTGGCTGTCTGCGATGACTTCACCCTTGTTATCACAGACAAGTATCGACTCATATTCCTCGCCTATCTTTTGGCCCACTGTGGAAAGCCACTCACCGGCTTTTGAGATTCCTGTCTGCGCCTTGTCCGAGCCCCCGGCCGCGGCCTGGGCGCAGGCCTGGACCACCATCGGAACCGTGGCCATCTCGATGGCGATCTTCAGCTCCTTGGACAGCATGGCCTGGACCGTACCGGCCAAGTCTATGGCTATCTGTCTGGCCTGATTGCGTGAAACCGATTCCAGGGCATCGGAGGCGTTCATTACGCTTATTATTCCCACCACTGCCAGTGGGATCAACACGATGATTATGCCCCCGGTCATGAGCTTGAATGCCAGGCTTCTGGATTTCATGTCTGACTCCTTTTAAGGTCTTGGCGCGAGGCGGCTATTTTCAAACAATCCGCCGATAGTTAAACTGCCTAGAGAGCAACTTTGTTTATTGACCCTGCTTTTTTGTTGTTTGCATTCAAGGGATAACCAAACAGGAACCGGATCAACATTGGAGTTGAAACACAGATATAGGCTGGGGCAGGCCGGAAACCAGGGGCGCGATATAGCTCAAGCGCTGCGGACGGTTGCATCCCTTTGACACCCTAATTTTTGCCTACTAACAATGATACGGGTCAAACAAACCGTTTGCCAAGATAATTTTAGATTTCCTCTTTTGGCAACATGGGTTTTGGGGGAAACCCCGGCAATTAGCGTGTTATTTCCAAGACATTCAGGCTCATTTTGAGGGGAAAACCTGCTCCGCCTCCTTGAATCGAGAGGATCAGAGCCTGCATCGGCCCTGGCGGCGAGGTTGAAGGCAATTTAATCACACTCGATGCTCAACATATGATTAGCGCACCAAGATAGTTTATGTTGATTTTCCCCTGAAAAGATGTATCCAATATTCCAAAAGGGGGATAGTAGCCATGCAAACCACTCAAGAACCGAAAACCAAATCTTGTCCAATATGTTTTACTGAAAGTCTATGGGAGCCCGTTACGGCTCCTAAATCGAAATCACATTTAAACGAATACCAATGTCCGCGATGCGGCACATTTAGAACGAGTTACCGGTTCGATAGGTTTGCTAGAGAAAGCGAAACACTCGGCATGAATGGAAGCGCTGAAAGAGGAGACTTGTCTGGCTGGCTGAGGGAGAGGCAAATAGAAGGCGCTCCAGTACCTTTGTTGAAATACGACTTTTATTTTCCGGAAAAACACGATTCTTTGGGCGACTCGTTCCGGACCAGACATCGCCCCCGTGTTCACGAGAAAGCAGACAATCTGCTATTGGCTCTGGAAAAGGACACCGAGCATCCAGGTGATATCGTTGAATTGGAAACCGGCAACTATGAAAAATACATGGCCATGATATGGGCTGCTAACCGCAAGGAATTCGAATATATAATCGAAATTTTAAAAAAATACTCCTATGTAAAGGCCGAGTCCTTTCATGTTGAATCTGAAAAAACAGAATATCTAACCATTTTGCCAGAGGGGTGGGCCCGAATATCAGATATTGAAGAAAAGAAGGGCGTTTTCGATCAAGGATTCATAGCAATGGATTTTAAAGATGAATTTAAACCACTTTACCGGGACGCTTTCGAACCTGCCATATTGTCTGCAGGGTACCGCCCGGTACGCATGGACTTTATTGAACACATTGATCGCATTGATGACCGGATAGAGGTGGAAATCAAGCAGAGCAAATTTGTGGTAGCTGATCTGACCGGCGAAAACTCTGGAGTAGTTTATGAGATGGGTTTCTCCAGAGGCTGCAATATACCTACAATTCTAACTAGAAAAAGAGAAGAAATAAAAAGACAACATTTTGATTTCCGACAGATACATACACTGACTTGGGAAAGCCTTGATGCCTTGGCAGATTTTTCTGAAAGGCTTAGTGCCCGCATTGAAAACGTTTGTGGTAAAGGCCCCCTTGTCCCTCCTCATGATGTTGTTGAAGCCCTTAGAATAAAAAATCCAAATCTATTCCCTGGTTGATCTCAAGAAGTAAAAAAGTGCTGGCCGCGATCGGGCAGCGGAAAAAACATCCACCCCGCCTGCAGCCAAGGCGATGCTAAGGCGCTATGCTTAGTCCACCCTTTTTAATTTACTGGCGCCCGAAGTCTTCATTTCTTTCACCCGGGCCCTGCCTTTGAGATAAACCGTGGAGCTGCCGCTCGCCTTGATGGAGACCTCATCAGATACGTTTATTTCTGCATTCCCGGAGCCGCTCAGCTTGATGCCGGTGCGCTTGGTGGCCAGTTCAAATGCGGCCAGCTTGGCGCTGCCGCTGGCGGAAAAGGTGTGGGTGGCGGCCTCTCCCTTTAACCTGGCCAGGCCGGACCCGGCCAAGGAGGTATGCAGGCGGTTCACTTTCAGGTCCAGTTCTATGCTTGTGGAACCAGAGCCGCTTAAGAAAAGCTCGGCTGAGGTGAGGGCGGTCTCTCCCTTGATCTGGACCGAGCCGCTGACGCCCAACCCCTTGACCTTGGGCAGGCGCACATAGGCCTTCACCTCAAAGGATCCGGAGAAAAAGCTACTTTTTCTGTCTATGATCAGGCGCCCGTTCTCAACATAGGTGCGCACCTGGGCCAGCTTGTCCTCTTCCGCCTCCAGCCGCACCTCATGGGGTTGGCCCTGGCTAACATACAGGGTGCCCGCGCCTTTCATGCTCACCCGGTCAAAAGGCTCAACCTCGCGTATCTCTGAGGCCATCTGGCCGGCGCCGGCATAAGCGGACCCCAAAAGGCACAAAACGACCGCCAGGAAAAGAGCCCCTATTTTGTTTCTCACCTTACCCTCCTTGGTAAAAGCGTTTTCTCCACCGGTTGCGCCTCCAAAAACCCTACAGGCCATCCGCCCTTACCAGGGGAGACGGTTGCGGCTTGCCGGGCCGCCAAGCGTACCGAATCACCCCCTGGGGGCAGTTGTCCACACAGGTTCCACACAAAATGCACTCGCTGTTTTTCATATCCCCGGCCACTACCATGGCAGGGACATCCAAGCTCATGGGGCAATTGTCCCCACAGGTCCGGCACTGGGCGCAGGGCTGGCCTGTGACCTCAAGATGAAGTGCCGGCCACTTTCCCTTTTGGCTGAGCCGGGCGCCCATGACCATAAAGGGCGCCATCCAGCAGACATAGTGACAAAATCCCCGCTTGCCCGGATACCAGGCCAAAATGGTTATCAAGGCCACAAAAAAGAAGTAGACGATGTAGCTTGGTCCGTCATGGACAGAGATGCCGTGCCAGGTGCCCAGCCAGGGATCTATTTTCTGATATCCCCCGGCCGAGGCGGCCAAAAATGCTATTACCCCCAACCAGGGCACCCACAAGAAATACTTGATCCAGTTCCAGCGACCGCCCGGGGCCTGAGCTCGCCAGGCAAGGGAGCAGGCCTCGCCCAACCCCGCCCCGGGGCAGGCCCAGCCGCAGAATCCCCGCCCCAAAACCAGGGAAACCAAAAACAAGGCCGCGAACAGCAAAAAGCTGCCATTGACTATTCCCTGGGACGCGGCCTCCAGGATCAGGACCGGCGAGAAATAATATATGGTGACGGGAAAGAGCAAAAAAGAAATGAAGATCAGGGCCCTTCGGACCCGCTGGCGTTTGGAGTGTTGCTTTTTCGCCTGCACCTGGTTCTATCACCTCATCCCTGAGCCTCAAAAACAGGTCAGATATCAGCCAAGGCCTTTGTCAGCCTTTGCATGCCCTTTTCGATCTGTGCCCGGGAAGTGGCAAAGGAAATACGCAGATGCCCCTTGACCGAAGGCCCGAACTCGCTGCCCGGAGTGACGGCCACCCCGGCCCGCTCCAAAAGAATCTGGGCCACCTCAAGCTCCCCCACTCCGATGTCTCCGTAGTTGAGCCACAGGTAAAAGGTTCCCTGGGGCTCCAGGCAGGACAGGCCCGGCGCCTGGGACACGATGTCAACAATAAGCCGGCGGCGGCGGGC
>JASFOZ010000053.1:0-13556 GCA_050116255.1 Desulfarculaceae bacterium | reverse complement strand
GGCTTAGCGGCCGCGCCCAAACCATCGAACAGGAGCTTAAGGAGCTTGAGGCCAAGCGCGAAGAGGCCCGGCAGGCCTATGCCCTGATGGAAAAGCGGCTGCAGGAGGCGGAGCAGGAGCGAGAGGCCATCCTGGCCGAGTTCAGGGCCCAGGGGGAGCGGGAAAAGGAAAAGATCATCCAAAACGCCCAGACCCTGGCCGAGCGCATCAAAAGCCAGGCCCAGTTCACCATTGATCAGGAAACCAAGCAGGCCAAAGCGGAGCTTCGCCGCGAGGTGGCCGAGCTTTCGGCCAACCTGGCCGAAGATCTTTTAAAGCAGAATATCAACGCCGAGGACCAGAGCCGTCTTGTTAACGAGTATCTGGACAAGGTGGGGCAGGAAGTACAGTGATCAGCCAGATCGTCGCTAAACGCTACGCCAAGGCGCTTTCCGAGATCGGCCGGGAGGACGGCAACTTCGAGCAGTATGGCCAGGAACTGGCTCAGGCGGCGGAGCTTTTCCAGACCGCTCCCGAGCTGGAGTCAACCCTGGCAAACCCGGCCTTTGACCTGGAAAGCAGAAGCAAGCTGCTCACAACCTTCTTGGATAAACTGGGGCTGAGCCCCATGGTCAAGAACTTTTTCAGGCTTCTGTTGGACCGTGGGCGCATCTCGGCCACCGGCGACATTAGCCAGGTCTACGCCACCATGCTTGATGAACTACGGGGGATAACCCGCGCCCAGGTTACCTCGGCCGCGCCACTTAACGATCAGGAAGTCTCGGGCATTGCCGAGGCACTTAGGAAGGTCGCCGGCCAGGAGGTCCAGGTGGAGGTGACAGAGGATCCCAGCCTGATCGGCGGTGTCGTGGCCCGGATCGGTGATCTGGTGTTGGACGGCAGCGTCAGGACGCAGCTGGAAAGCATGAAGGACTCACTTAGAAGGGGTGAATACACCTAATGCAGATCAGAGCCGAAGAAATAAGTCAGGTAATTAGAGAGCAGATTAAAGACTACGATAAAAAGGTGGAGGTCTCCGAGACCGGCACCGTGCTCTCGGTGGGTGACGGCATCGCCCGCATCCATGGGGTGGAAAAGGCCATGGCCGGCGAGCTGCTGGAGTTTGAAGACGGCACCTTGGGCATGGTCCTCAACCTCGAGGAAGACAACGTGGGCGTCGCCATCATGGGCGAGGTGGAGCATATCAAAGAGGGCGACACCGTAAAGCGCACCGGACGCATCGCCGACATTCCCGTGGGCGACGCCGTTCTGGGCCGCGTCATCGACCCGGTGGGCAACCCCCTGGACGGCAAGGGCCCTGTGGAAAGCCCGGAACGCCGCCGCATCGAGATGGTGGCCCCCGGCGTGGTGGCCCGCAAGTCGGTGCACGAGCCCATGTACACCGGCCTCAAGGCCATTGACGCCATGACCCCGGTGGGACGCGGCCAGCGCGAGTTGGTGATCGGCGACCGCCAGATCGGCAAGACCGCGATCCTGGTCGACGCCATCATCAATCAAAAGGGCCTGGATGTTAAATGCATCTACGTGGCCGTGGGCCAGAAGAAGTCCACCGTGGCCCAGGTCATCGACACCCTGACCCGCCATGGCGCCATGGACTACACCTGTGTGGTCAGCGCCTGCGCCTCCGACCCGGCCACCCTGCAGTACATCGCCCCCTATTCCGGCTGCTCCATCGGCGAATACTACCGGGACAACGGGCAGCATTCCCTGATATGCTACGACGACCTCAGCAAACAGGCCGTCGCCTATCGTCAGATATCGCTTCTGCTCAGGCGCCCGCCGGGACGCGAGGCCTTCCCTGGCGACATCTTCTACAACCACTCCCGCCTGCTGGAGCGCGCCGCCAAGCTGAGCGACGACTTGGGGGCGGGTTCGCTCACGGCCCTGCCCGTGATCGAGACCCAGGCCGGCGACGTTTCCGCCTATATCCCCACCAACGTGATCTCCATCACCGACGGCCAGATCTATCTGGAGCCGGGCCTTTTCTTCTCCGGCGTGCGCCCGGCCATCAACGTGGGCCTGTCGGTCAGCCGCGTGGGCGGTTCCGCCCAGGTCAAGGCCATGAAACAGGTGGCCGGCAACCTGCGCCTGGACCTGGCCCAATACCGCGAACTGGAGGCCTTTGCCCAGTTCGGCTCTGACCTGGACAAGGCCACCCAGCAGCAGCTAAGCCGGGGTGTGCGCATGGTGGAGATCCTCAAGCAGCCCCAGTACCAGCCGCTGTCCATGGTCAAGCAGGTGACCATCCTCTATGCCGGCACCCGGGGCTTCTTGGACAAACATCCGGTGGAGAGCCTGGGCGAGTATGAAAAGCAGCTCTATGAATTCATGGAATCCAAATACCAGTCCATCTGGGACGAGCTGGAACAGAAAAAAGAGTTTGACGATGATCTCGACGCCAAGATGAAGGCCGCGCTGGAAGAGTTCGACGGCCTGTTCCAGGCCTAGCTCTAGAGAAGGAAGCCCATGGCTGCACTGCGCGACATACAAAACAAGATCTCAGCGGTAAAAAAGACCCGCCAGATCACCCGCGCCATGAACATGGTTTCCGCGGCCAAGCTGCGCGGGGTGCAAGACGCCACCGAGCGCTTTCGGCCCTACGCCCAGAAGTACACTGAGGTGTTGGCCAGCCTGTCCGCCGGCGTGGATCCGGAGACCCATCCCCTTTTGGCCCAGCCCGAGGAAGTGAAAAGCGTAGGCTTGATTCAGCTCTCCGCCGACCGTGGCCTTTGCGGCTCTTTTAACATGAACCTCATCCATCAAGGGGAGCGGTTCATCAACGAGCGCAAGGCCCAGAGCCAGCAGATCGAGCTCTTTGTGGTGGGGAAAAGGGCCCGGGATTATTTCAGGCGCCGCAAGGTTGAGATGGCCGAGGCCATGACCGACGCCATGAATGTGATCGACTTTGAACTGGCCGTGTCCGTGGGCCGGCTGGGCCTGGATGCCTTTCTGTCGGACAGTGTCCAGGAGGTCTATATCAGCTATACCCGTTTCGAGGGTATGGCAGCCCAGGTTCCGGCCCTGGAGAGATTGTTGCCCATCGCCCCCGAGGCGGAGGTGGCGGAAGCGGCGGCGGATGCCTCTGCGGTTGAGTACCTCACCGAGCCCTCGGCCGAGGAGATCCTGGTTGATCTTTTGCCCCGCTATCTGAACGTGCGCATATATCAGGCCTTGTTGGAGACATCCACCAGCGAGCATGCCGCCCGCATGATGGCCATGGACAACGCCACCAACGCCTGCAAGGACATGATCGACAACCTCACCCTTTTGTACAACAAGGCCCGCCAGGCAGCTATCACCACCGAGCTGATGGACATCGTGGGCGGAGCCGAGGCTCTTAAGGGCGGGTAACATATTGGTTTAGACCCCGCGGCTTGCCTTTCCGGCAGGTGCGCAGGGCAGCAGAGAAGCTTAATAAGGCGGGGCCGCTAGGGCTCCTGTTAAAAACTGAAAAAGACCCTTTTGGGGGTCGGCCCAAACGGTAAGAAAACGCTTCTGCAATTGGAGGCTTGAGCATTATGCAGATTGGCAAGATTCAGCAGGTCATCGGGCCTGTAGTGGACGTAGAATTCGAAGGCGAACTGCCGTCCATCCTCACGGCCCTTCTGATCACCAATCCGGCCATCGACGATAAAGAGGATAACCTGGTCGTCGAGGTCGCCCAGCATCTGGGCGACAACACGGTGCGCACCATCGCCATGGACGTCACCGAGGGCCTGCAGCGGGGTCTGCCCGTAAAGAACACCGGCAAACCCATTCAAATGCCGGTGGGCGACGAAACCTTAGGCCGCGTACTCAACGTGGTGGGCCGCCCGGTGGACGGTTTGGGCCCGGTGGAGGGCAAGATCTATTATCCCATCCACCGCCCCGCCCCCAGTCTGGTGGATCAGGACACCACGGTCAACGTGCTCGAGACCGGCGTGAAGGTGATCGACCTGTTGGTGCCCTTCCCCCGTGGCGGCAAGATGGGCATGTTCGGCGGCGCCGGTGTGGGCAAGACGGTCATCATGATGGAGATGATCCACAACATCGCCATGCAGCACGGCGGCATCTCGGTTTTCGCCGGCGTGGGCGAGCGCACCCGCGAGGGCAACGACCTCTACCACGAGATGAAAGACTCCGGCGTCATCAACAAGGCCGCCCTGATCTACGGCCAGATGACCGAGCCTCCCGGAGCCCGGGCCCGGGTGGCGCTCTCCGCTTTGACCGCGGCCGAGTACTACCGCGACGAGCAGGGCCAGGATGTGCTCTTGTTCATTGACAACATCTTCCGTTTCACCCAGGCAGGCTCCGAGGTCTCGGCCCTGTTGGGCCGCATGCCCTCGGCGGTCGGCTATCAGCCCACCCTGGGCACCGACCTGGGCGAGCTGCAGGAGCGCATCACCTCCACAACCAAAGGCTCCATCACCTCGGTGCAGTGCGTGTACGTGCCCGCGGACGACTTGACCGACCCGGCGCCGGCCACCACCTTCGCCCACTTGGACGGCACCGTGGTGCTCAGCCGCCAGATCTCCGAGCTGGGCATCTACCCGGCGGTGGACCCCCTGGACTCCACCAGCCGCATCCTGGACCCCAACTACCTCAGCGAGGACCATTACAACACCGCCCGCCAGGTGCAGATGATCCTGCAGAAGTATAAGGACCTGCAGGACATCATCGCCATCTTGGGCATGGACGAGCTTTCCGATGAGGACAAGCTCACCGTGGCCCGGGCCCGCCGCATCCAGCGCTTCTTGTCCCAGCCCTTCCACGTGGCCGAGGTCTTCACCGGCTCTCCGGGCAAATACGTAAAGCTGGAGGACACGGTCCGCGCCTTTAAGGAGATCTGTGAAGGCAAGCACGACGACCTGCCTGAGCAGGCCTTCTATATGGTGGGCGGCATTGAAGAAGCCCAGGAGCGGGCCGAGCGGCTGGCCAAGGAAAACGAATAGGCCCGCGCCCGGAGGGGCGCAAGATGGGGCCGCCAAAAGTCAGCCGGCAGCCCCGCAAAAAATGCGATAAGGCGGCCCGGTCTTTTGACCTAGACCGGGCCGCACACAAAAGATGGGGATAGAATACCCATGGCCAAACAGATTCTGCTGGAGATAGTCACCCCGGACAAACTCCTTCTCAGTAAAGAGGTGGATGTGGTGGTGGCCACCAGTGTGGATGGTGAGTTTGCGGTGCTGGCCGGTCACGTGCCTTTTTTGGCCTCCCTGGCGGTGGGCGAGCTTCGCTTCCGCATAGGCAACGATGTGGAATACGCTGCCATCGCCGGCGGTTTCGCGGAAGTGACCGGCACCAAAGTCACTATTCTGGCCGAGGCCGCTGAGATGGCCCGGGAGATAGATTTGGACCGCGCCCATCGCGCCCGCGAACGCGCCGAGAAGCGCCTGGCCCAGGCCCAGAGCGAGGCCCTGGAGTATGCCCATGCCGAGGCTGCCCTCAGACGGGCCATGCTCAGGCTGCGCATCGCTGAAAAGAGCAGCGGGGCTGTTGCCGCTTAGGCGGGTGGGGTATCCGCAAAACCTGCCTCTTTAGGCGCAAATTTCCGGAAATGAGCAAAGAACCGCACTGCAAGATATGCAGTGCGGTTCTTTTGTATTTGCGGCCAAAATCATATAGGCTGGATTCGGGAAAATCGGCCATGGCCTAAAGAAAGCGTGCCAGTGCTTTATGGATCTTATTGACCTGCATACCCACACCACTGCCAGTGACGGCAGCCTGACTCCCTCCCAAGTGGTGGCCGCGGCCAAAGAGGCCGGCCTTAGGGCGGTGGCGATCACTGACCATGACAACATATCCGGACTGGAGGAGGCCATTGCCACTGGCGCTGACCTGGGCCTGGAGGTGATCCCCGGCGTGGAGATCAGCGTTGAGGGAGAGCAAAAAGGCGGCATACATGTAGTGGGGTTGTTCCTTGACCATAAAAACGCCGCCTTGGGTGAGGGTCTTGAGCGGCTGCAGCAGGCCCGGGCTCAGAGGAATCCCCAGATCGCGGCCCGGCTTCAGGAGCTGGGTATGGACATAACCATGGAGCAGGTGCGGCAATATGCCGGCAGTGGGCAAGTGGGCAGACCTCACTTTGCCCAGGCCCTTATCGAGAGCGGCTATGTGCAAAACCGCCAAGAGGCCTTTAACCGGTTTTTGGCGGCAGATAAGCCGGCCTATGTGCCCAAATTCCGTTTTTCCCCTTCAGAGGCCATGTCTTTGCTGCGCGGAGCCGGGGCGGTGCCCATATTGGCCCATCCCGGGCTATTGAATCTGCCCTGGGCCGAGCTGGAGGCACTTTTACGGCGATTTATCGACCAGGGCCTGGAAGGGCTGGAGGCCTATTACAGTGAGCATGACCAGGCCACTTCCCGGCGCCTGGTCTCCCTGGCCGCCCGGCTGGGCCTGGCGGTGAGCGGCGGCTCTGACTTCCACGGCCTGCCCAAGCCGGACATCAGCCTGGGCCTGGGAAAGGGAGACATGCGCATCCCCTATTCCTTGCTTCCCGCTTTGAAGCAGCGGGCCGCCAAGGTGCGGGCAGAGGCCGGCTAAAGCGAAAGGGAGGGGGTTTCTGAATTTCCGTACGTGTAAGATTTTTTATTCAGATGGTTCTTCCAAAGAAAAAGGTTTTCAGTAGCACGAAAAATCAAATGATGAAGGGTCGCCTTGCAGGAAAATGGCCTTCCCCAGGCAACGTTTTTCTTTGGAAGAACCACAGGATTTGAGTATCGGCTGGTTTTGGCCTTTGTCAAGGCTAAAACCCCATGGGCGCGTACGCGGCCTTGACTAAGGCCAAAACCAGCCATCTTTCCACAAGATTGACACACCCTGGAGGGAAAGGCATGTGGCTTACGGTCTTGGGTTCAGGAAGCTGCGAACTAAGGAGGGAGCGCTCCTCCCCGGCCTATCTGCTGCGGGCCGGCGAAGCCGCCATCATGCTGGATCTGGGCCAGGGAAGCCTGCGCCGCCTTTTGCAGGCCGGCCTTGAACCCAAAGACCTGAGCGCCATTCTCATCAGCCACCACCACCTGGACCATATCTCGGATCTATTGGCCCTGCTCTTTGCCTTGAAGTACGATCCAATGCTGTCCGCCCAGGCCCGGATCACTCTGGCCGGTCACCCGGGCCTGGCCAAGGTCATGGAAGGACTCAGGGATGTGTTCGGAGACTGGATCAAACCCCCGGCCCCGGCCCTTGATTTCCTCTATCTGGAACCAGGCGCCCGGGCTTCGCTGGCTGGGATGAGCATACAAACCGCCCCTGCCCAGCACATGGAGACCAGCTTGGCCTTCCGCCTGGAGCATGATGGATGCAGCCTGGTCTATCTGGGGGACAGCGAGGCCAGCCAGCCGGTGCTGGAGCTGGCCCAGGGGGCTGATCTGCTGGTGGCCCATTGTGCGGGCACGGACGCCAACCCCAAAGCGGGCCACATCTATCCCCAGGCCGCCGGCCGCCTGGCGGCCCAGGCGGAGGTAGGGGCCTTGTTGCTAAGCCATCTCTACCGGGCGGTGGATCCGGAAGAGGCGGTGGCCTCAGCGGCAAAAAGGTTCGGCGGCCCGGTTTATGCCGCCCGGGACCTGATGGAGATCCAGGTGAAATCCGGCAAGGCCTAAGCAAAATCACCGGGCAAGCCTTGGCCTCAAGCCTTCAAGGTTTAAAATAAAGCCTTTGCTGGAACTGACTTGGCAGCCTGGATCCAGGCTCGATCAGGCATCTTCATTTCAAAGGATGCCTTGCCCGGAGCTCACGGAGACTGCCTGAATAAAGGCGTATATGTTCAGGACCATAGGAAACCCAGCATTTAATAGGGGTTTTGTTCTTGACCTAATGCCCCCAAGTCTGCTAGTGTGCCTGCTGACCCCAAAAATGAGATTCCTTCCTCTTGCCCAAATATCTTGCGGGGAACAGCAGGACGCCTCTGCCAGGGGGCGGCGTGGCGGTTGCCGGATGTGACCGGGACCGACTGATAAGGGACGCACGTGAGGGGATGGATGTGATCCTGACCAAGGTTCTCCAAGGTTCAATCCAGGGTGAATTAAGTAGCGTTAAATGCTTAGGCTATGGCGGCAAAAGAGAACTTGTCCGCTGGGGGCTGTTTTGCCCCGATGCCTGCCAGGGCCGGGCTGTGGATGCGGCCTCTGAAGGTGGGGGGTGCAGAAGAACCAAGATCCGGTAAGCCGACAAGCGGCATGGATGGCGCGCCCTAAAAAAAACCCATTCCTGCCCTGTTCAAGAAGGACCCTTTAGCCGTAAAATGGTGCAATGGTTTTTTAAATCAGGAGGTTTTATTCAAATGCCGGAAGGCTCCGGGGCTGGGCTGGGAACGCAGCCAACAAGGTCCCGGGCCGAGATGGCCTGGTTAGTTGAGGCAAACCAACCTTAGGCGCTGAGGTCAAAGATGAAATACAAGGTTCTAATACCCGTGGATACGGCCCGCAACTCCCTTACTGCTGAAGAATACGCACTTAAGCTGAACTGGCGCATGCCCCTCAGCATCACCTTGCTGAGCGTTCTTAATACCAAGCGTTTGGAAGGGCATGGCATCAGCCCGGCGGACCAGGAGAAGATATTGTCCTCCATGGAGAAAACCGCTGGAGAAGTGCTCAAGTCGGCTGCCGAGCCTTTTGAGACCGCTGACGTGGAGTACGACACCAGGATCGAGAAGGGAAACCCGGGACAGATTATCTGCAAGGTGGCCGAGGAAGAGGGCTATGAGATGGTTATCATCCCTCAAAGCGGGCTGAGCGAATGGGAGGAGATCCTGGGCGGGAGTGTGGTGCGCACGGTGCTTAACCGCTGCCAGACGCCGGTTCTTTTGGTCAAGCACACACCAGAACAGCTGGAGATCCAGCGCAAGCTCCGGGCCGAGGGGGCCTTGTTGCCCACTTGAGCCTCCTGGGAGCAGGCGTTGGCTATAGTGATCATGAATATAAGTCTTTTCAGAAAGGGGGTGGTGGGTTTTTTAGTTTGACCTTAGGCGTAAGTTTGCCCCCGGAAATTCGGGACCTAAAGCGCCGCGGGAGCGCCGAAAAGTGTTCCGGAGGCCCGGGGGAATCGCGACACAAAGACCGGCTGCGACGCCGGCAAGACTAAGGGAGGGTTTATGCGTATCGCCAAATGGTTCCTGGTAGTAACGGTGGTCCTGGTGGGCTTGGCACTGTTGGCTCCAGCCGCCATGGCCAAAAAGCCGTCACTGGAAAAGTGGAAACCGGCCTTCGACTACTCCGGGGCTAAGTATAAGATCAAGGTGAGCAACGTCAGCCATCCCTGGATCAAGGGAGTCTTTGCTGGCTTTGCCATCCGTGATGCCTTGTGGAAGGCTACCAAGGGGCAACTTTACTTCGAGTACATCCCCTTCTCCATGCTCGGTGGAGAGAGGGAGGTTCTCAACCAGTTACAGCAGGGCGCCATCGAGGGCATGAGCTGCAGCTCGGTGGCCGCGCCCAACCTGGGACCCCGCATGGGCCTGGTCAACCTGCCCTACCTGGTGGACACCTATGAAAAGCTGGACCGGTTTGTAAACAATAAAAAGCTTTTCGATCATTTCCTGGCCGGCATGGAGCACCAGGGAATTATGGGCGTGGATGTCACCGGCTATGGCCGTTACGGCTGGGCCACCACCATCCCGGTCAAGAATCTTGCCGACGCCAAAAAGGTGAAGTTCCGCATCGCCCAGGCCCAGGTCAACAAGCTTTCCTACAAGGCCTGGGGCCTGAATCCGGTTGTCATGCCCTGGCCCGATGTGCCCACCGCCTTGAAGCAGGGCGTCATCACCGGCCTGGACCACACCCTCTTGGTCTGCTACCTGACCAGGAAGTTTGAGGTGGCCAAGAACTTCACGCCCTTGAACTACGCCCAGGGTCTGTTCATCTGGATCTTCAACAAGGCCTGGTTTAAGTCTCTGCCTGCTGACATGCAAAAGACCTTTGTCAAGGTGATCAACGAACAGGCCGCCCTCTACCGTGGCCAGACCAAAGAGCAGGAGATCGCCTGCCGCAAGTGGGCTGAGCAGGGAATCGCCAATCCGGGCGCCAAGGCAGATGCCAGCAAGAAGGTCGCCTTCTGGGATCTTTCCAAGGCTGATCTGAAAACCTTGGCCCAGCAGGGGAACACGGTACATAAGGAATTCGCCGCTAAGATCGGCAAAGAGTACTTGGCCCAGGTGCAGGAATACCTGCAATATAACAAATAAACCTTCGCATTTAGGGCCGGGCCCGGGGTTTTAGCCCCGGTCCTGGCCCCGAGTTGCACAACGAGGCAGCAAATGATTGGCCGAATTTTGGATGTCCTGGACAAGGCATTGAGCTGGTTCGAGGATTGGGTGTTGTACCTATCGGTGATGGTGGGGCTCATATCTTTGACGGTCAATGTCTATCTGCGCTACGTGCACAGCTACCCCCTGGCCTGGTCCGAGGAGTTGGTCAGGCATGTCATTGTGGTCACGACCTTTATCGGCCTTTCTGCTGCCATTAAAAACGGCTCCATGATCACCATCGACGCCTTGGTGCAGTTGGTCCCCCGTTTCCGCCGGACCATGACCCTGGTCAGTCAGGTGTCGGTTCTCGTATTTTCGGTCTTGATCATTTACCACGGCTGGCTGGTTTCGGCCCAGAAGATCGCAACCTTCCAAGAAACCATCATCCTGGAGATACCCCTGGGCCTTCTTTTTGGCATTCTTCCGGTAATGGGTTTTTTGATGTTCGTGCGCACGGTTCAGGCCATGTACAAGGACCTGCAAGAGGCCAGAAGCGCTAAGCAGAACTAATCTGGAAAAAGGGTGTCGCTGAAATGGAGTGGAGCTACATAATCATAATGCTGGTCCTGCTGGGGTGCATGGCAGCCACGGTCCCCGTGTTTCTCTGCCTGTTCTTCACCAGTGTGGTCGGGTTCCTGCTGACTGAACGTTCGCTTATGACCCTGGCCGATGCCCTGTTCTTATCCATGAACAAGTTCGCCCTGGTGGTGGTGTTGTTCTTCATCCTCTGCGGCAACATCATGACCAGCGGCTCCATCGTGGACAAGCTGATCCGTTTTGCCAATGTGGTGGTGGGCTGGCTGCCGGGAGGCCTGGCCATGGCCGGCGTGTTGGCCTGCGGCCTTTTCGGGGCCATCTCCGGCTCCACCGTGGCCACGGTGGTGGCCATCGGCGGATTCATGATCCCGGCCCTGATCAACAACAAATACGACAACCGGTTCGCCATCGGCTGCATGACCTCCGCCCCCAACCTGGGGGTCATCATACCTCCTTCCATATCCATGATCTTTTTCAGCATGATCAGCGCTGTCTCTTTGGAGGGTTTGTTTTTGACCGGGTTTGTGCCCGGAGTTTTGATTATGGCCGGCATGTGCACCTACTCCTATATTTGGGCCAAAAGGAACCCTGGTTTCCTGCAGGCGCCCAAGCCCAATTTCAAGCAGTTTTGGGCCGCTTTCACCAGGGGTTATTGGTCCTTGCTGTTGCCCGGCATAATCTTCGGCGGCATATTCAGCGGCGCCTTTACCGCCAACGAGGCCGCGGTGGTGGCCAGTATCTTTGCCCTGGTGGTGGAGCTGTTTATCCACCGCAGTATGAAGTTCAGCAAGGTCAAGGGGGTAATGGTCAACTCTGCGGTGACCTCGGCCACTCTTTTGGTCATCGTTGCCGGGGCCACCTGCTTTGGCAAGTACCTCACCTTTGAATCCATCCCGGTCAAGATCTCCGAGGCGGTGGTGGCCTCCATCACCCAGCCCTGGGTCTTTCTCTTTGCCATTAACATCCTGCTTTTGATCATCGGCATGTTCATGGACATCATCAGCGCCACCCTGATCTTGGGCCCCATCTTCTTGCCCATGCTGGACCATTATGGGGTGAATGCGGTGCATTTCGGGCTGCTGATGACCATTAACCTGGCTATCGGATACTGCACCCCGCCCTTGGGGGTGAGTCTATATATCACCGGCGCCATGACCAATAAGGATTTAATATATGTAAGCCGGGCGGTCCTGCCCTGGATATCCATTCAGTTTGCGGTATTGCTTTTGATGACCTACTGGCCCGACGGCGTGCTTTGGCTGCCGCGCCTTTTGGGGTGGCAGGTGGATTAAGAATCAAGTTCGCCGGTGCTTCAAGGCGGTTGAGAGGCTTAAGATGAAGTTTTCACTGACTTATTTGTTGGGCGTAAGCCTGTTTTTCCTAATACCGGCCCTGGTGGGGGGATGGCTGGCCCGGCAAAAGGGTGATTTTTATTCCCGGGGTTTTATAATTTCCCTCATTTCCAGCTGGTGGGGACCGCTTTTCATACACCTGTCTCCCCAAAGCAAGGCCAAGCACGGAGATTCCGAGGACAAAGACGCCTGGCCCCAAAACGGCCCCCTGGCCAATATGTGCTTTATCGCCTCTTGTGTGGTGGTTTATATCATCTACAAGTGGTGGGCGTGATAGCGCCGGTTGTTTTCCCGTCTATAGAGTATTTTCGCTACAGCTTTTTAAGGGCCGGACCTGGGCAGGTCCGGTTTTACATTCCCGCCCCAGTGGCATAAGATAAACTCATCAGTCCCATCACCAGGGCCAGAGGCTTGTCATCCACAGATAGATTCCAAAACCCCGAGGTGCCTGAGCGTTGCCTGGCCTGCATACTGGCCGCAGGCAAGGGCAGGCGCTTCGGCGGCCCCAAGCAGGTCGCAGACCTCGGGGGCCGTCCCCTGTTGTCATGGGCAGTGGAGGCGGCCCTTGGCGCCGGCCTTTGGAAGGTCTTGGTGGTAACCGGCCATCATGCCGCCCAGGCGTCAGACGCCCTTCCCCAAGACCCTTGCCTGGAGATACTGACCAACCCCGAGCCGGAGCAGGGTATGGGCTCGTCCCTGGCCTTGGCCGCCCGGCGGGCTTTGGCCCTAAAGGCCCGGGTCTTGGTTGTGCTCTTGGGCGACATGCCCTTGATCCAGGCGGCGACCGTGTCCCAGGTGGCGGCCCTGGCCGTAAAGTCAGCCGCAGGAGCGGCTGCGGCCCGGATAGGCTACCGTTGGGGCCATCCAGTGGCATTCGGCCGCCAACATTTTGACGAATTGGCCAGCCTCAGCGGGGATCAGGGAGCCCGCAAACTGATCCAGCGCCTGGGCCCGGAGTTGAGTCTGGTCCAGGCGCCCGAATGGAGCAATCTGGATGTAGACGATCCGGGTCAGTTGGAACAGGCCGGAAAGATTCTGCAGGGCTTGCGGGATGGCACCCTTTAAAGATAATATCAGCGCAAATGTGGCACTTAACTTGCATTATCTTCGCTGGATCACTGGAACCTGGTACCCCCAAACCAGGGCGGTGACAGGAGAGCGTTCTCATGGAAGAGGATATCCGTAAGCAGAACGATGAGTTGAAGGCCAAAAACAAACGGCTGTCCACCCTGGTTAAGATCAGCCGGATTTTGGCCGACCCTGAGATGGACCTGGATAAAAAACTCCAGGTATGCGTGGAGGACTTGGCCAGGCTGGCTCAGGCCGAGCGCGGCTCCTTGATGCTGGTGGAAGAGGACGCCTTGGTGGTGCGCGCAGCCACCAACACCAATATCATCGGCATGGCCACCCCCATCAGCGAGAGCACCATCTCCACGGATGTG
>JASFOZ010000052.1:0-13774 GCA_050116255.1 Desulfarculaceae bacterium | reverse complement strand
GCCTCGGCCTGGTGCTTGAAGTAATGGGAGTGGAGTTGGTGGTGTAGTTGGGCCAGGGGTCCATGTGGGCGCCGGTGGCGATCTCGCCCTTGAGGGTCTGGTTGGCGTAGCAGTGGTAGGCGCCTGAGGAGATGACGTGGTGGAGAATGGGCTTTAGGGGCTGGGTCACCATGGCCTGGATGGTGAGGGGCTGCAGGGGCAGCATGATACCGGCCATCTGGGCCAAAAGGGCGCCGTAGCCCCCGGCGCAGATCAGCACCCGGGGCGCGGCGATATCCCCCTGGGTGGTCTGCACCCCGGTCACCTTGCCCTTTTCGGTCTTTATGCCAGTGACCTCTATCTGCTGATGGATGTGGGCCCCATGTTTGGCCGCACCTTTGGCCAGGCCCCAGGTCACCCCGTCGTGGCGCATGATCCCTCCCGGCGGGTGATACATGCCCCCGAACACGGGATAGGTGATGTCGTCACTGATATTGAGCTCCGGGATCAGCTCCTGGCACTGCTTTTTATCCAAAAGCTCGCTTTTGACCCCGCAGAACTGGGCTGTGGACACCGCCAGCCTGGCCGCGCCCATGGCGGCCTCAGAGTGGGTCAGGTTCAGGTTGCCGCAGTTGAAGAACATCATGTTGAAGTCCAGCTCGTCGATTAGAACCGGCCACAACTTGAGGCCTTCGTCATAAAGCCTAACGTTTTCCTGTGTCCGTTGATTGGCCCGCACAATGGCGGTGTTGCGGCCTGAGCCGCCGAATCCCACGTAGCGGCGCTCCAGGACGGCCACATCTTTGATGCCATGGTCCTTGGCCAAGTAATAGGCTGTGGCCAGCCCGTGGATGCCGCCTCCGATCATGATGGCATCGTAGGAAGGCTTCAGGGGCGTCTGGCCCCACAGGCGTTCAAGTTTCATTATACGACCCCTCCTTTAGCTGGCCTGGCCCGGAAGTAAAAAAGCCGCTCCCCGGCCCTACCCTTTGCACTGGCAGAAGCAACCCCCCGACTGTGCGGCGGAACTATGCCCCAGAATTATCCCCCAACCGTAGAGGTTTGGGAAAGAGTTTTTGGGCTCAACCGAATTTTTTTTGTCATTTTGCCGTTTCAACTCAATTTTGTTTTATGGTTAGGTTGAATTGCCGCTAGAGGCCCGGCCGTCAGCCTAATCCAGAGAAAAACCAAATCACAGGATCCGGCGATTTAGTCTCATAAAATTGGCCTGACCAGTTGCTATCTCTAATAGCTATTGGCATGCTTAGCAGAAAATATAGTTGACAGTCAACCTTTATTAGTATTAGCTTGGCGCAGGCGATCAACTTTCTGGCAAGCTGTTGCAAAACAGCCTGCCAGGCGGGCCATGGACGGCCCGCCAAATTGCGCAGGCCAAAAAGGCCAAGCAATTTGAGCAATAAGGCAAAACCACGCTTTTGCCTTATTGCTGTTGAAAAAGGCTAGGATGGCCTTTTTCAACACCCTAACTATTAGGAGATAAGGTGTTTGAAAAAGTAAATAAAGCCACTGCATCGGAGATAATCGTAGAACAAATTCTGGAAAACCTGGCCAGCGGCAAACTAAAACCTGGGGACAAGCTGCCGCCGGAAAGGGAAATGGCTGAAATATTCGGGGTTTGCCGGGCATCGGTGCGGGAGGCCACCCGGGCGCTCACCCTGATGGGCCACCTGGAGGTGCATCAGGGCAAAGGGGCCTTTCTTAAAGAAACACTGCCAGGAGAAGCTTACAGCCAGCGTCTTAATGACGCCCTGGCCGCAGTGGAGGCCTTGGATCTGATGGAGATGAGGGACGTGCTCGAGTGCAAGGCCCTGGAGCTGGCCGCGCAAAGGGCCAGCTCATCCCAACTGGCTGAGATCGGGCGGGCGGTGGTGAAGATGGAGGCCGCCAAAGACAAGGAGTCGGAGTTCTATGTTGCTGACATGGACTTCCACATGGCCGTGGCCGAGGCCTCCAACAACCAGGTTTTGATCCAGATGATGAGCCTGATCAAGGAACAGATGCTAAAGGATCGGGACGCCTTTCTCGGCTACCCCAGAGAGTCCCGGGACCAAAGCCTGCGCTTGGTGAAGGAAGTTTATAAGGCCCTGCGGGCAGGCGATGTCCAAACGGCGGTCCAGGAAATGACCCTGCATTTGAATATCGTCACCTCCGAGGTGCACGACCTGATCAAGCCCTGAGGTCCGAGAGGATCGCACCAGGGAAATATAGCCAGGAAAAAGACAAGGAGAGTTTGCCATGACCGATAAAAAATATGATGCCATCATCATCGGAGCCGGCGTCATAGGCGCGGCCATCGCCTTTGAGTTGACCAAAAAAGGCTACAAAACCCTAAACATAGACAAGCTGCCCGCCGCCGGCTACGGCTCCACCTCCAACTCCTGCGCCATTGTCCGGGCCCATTACAGCACCGCCGACGGCGTGGCCATGGCCTATGAGGGCTTTTTCTATTGGAAGGATTGGGCCAACTATCTGGAGACCGAGGACGAGGCCGGCCTGGCCCAGTTCCGCAACACCGGCTCCGTCATGTTCAAGTCCCAGGGCCACGACTGGCGCAAGGTCAAGCGGCTCTACGACGAGGTGGGGGTTGAGTATGAGGATTGGGACTGCGAGCAGGTCATGCAAAGGGTCCCTGTCTATTGCTGCGAGGAGTTTTGGCCTGTGACCCGGCCTGAAGAAGACGAGAACTTCAATCAGCCCAAGGGCAAGCTGGAGGGCGGCATCTGGACTCCGGGCTCGGGCTATGTCAACGACCCCCAGCTTTCGACCCACAACCTGCAGCGGGCCGCCGAGGCCAAGGGCGGGGAGTTTATCTTCAATGCCGAGGTGGTTGATATCCTCTCTGAGGGCGGCGGGGTTAAGGGCGTAAAGCTGGCAGACGGCCGCACCATAGAGTCCCCGGTGGTGGTCAATGTGGCCGGGCCCCATTCCTTTGTGGTCAACGCCATGGCCCAAGGGGTCCTGGAGGGCATGAACATCAAGACCAAGGCCCTGCGCCACGAGGTCCATCATGTGCCCTCGCCGGAGGGGTTTGACTTTGAAAAGGACGGCTGCCATACCTCGGACGGCGACAACTCCATCTACTTCCGGCCCGAGGTGGGCAACATGATCCTGGTGGGCAGCGAGGACCCGGAGTGCGACACCCAGGAGTGGATCGAGGACCCGGACAACTTCAACCGCAACATAACCGACGCCCAGTACAAGGCCCAGGTCTACCGCCTGGCCCGGCGCATACCCAGCCTGGGCATCCCCAACAAGCAGGTGGGCATCGCCGACCTCTACGACTGCTCCGACGATTGGATTCCTATCTATGACAAGTCCGACCTGGGCGGCTATTACATGGCCATCGGCACCAGCGGCAACCAGTACAAGAATGCCCCGGTGGTGGGGGCCATGATGGCCTTTCTCATCGATGAGGTGGAAAAGGGCCATGACCACGACCAGGACCCCTTGCAGTTCAAGCTGCGCTACACCGGCCGCAGCATAGATGTGGGTTTCTTCTCCCGCAAGCGGGAGATAAACCCGGACAGCAGTTTCTCGGTCAACGGCTAGCAGGCCCAGCCAGAAACAATACCGGCGGCGTCTGGGCATTTTGAGAAATCGCCCGGCGCCGCCTTTGTGTTCCGTGAGAAACCAAACCGAGTGTACCTGAGCCCCAGGCCCTGGGGAGGGCAGGACCGTAGGTTCAGTCATCATACAGGGCTTGTAAGTGACGGCTGGTTTGATATACACAGGGTTAACCGGGTCCAGGCAAGAGCCCGGCTAGTGGAACACATGAAAAGGCTGAACCGATGAGTGCTCGAAGCTTCGACGTGATCATAGTGGGCAGCGGTGTCATGGGCAGCGCTGCCGCCTATCACTTGATAAAAAGGGACAGCCGCCTCAAGGTGGCGGTCATAGAGCGTGACCCCACCTTTGAGTACGCCTCCACCACCCTTTCCATGGCCAACATCCGCATCCAGTTCTCCCTTAAGGAGAACATACTGATCTCTCTTTACGCCTTTGAGGAGCTGGAGCGCTTTGCCCAGGAGATGGAGGTCGAGGGCGAGCAGCCTGAGATCACCTTCCACCGGGAGGGGAACCTCTTTTTGGCCGATCCGGCCACGGAAAAGGCGGCCCTGGAGGCCTTTGCCCTGCAAAAGGATCTGGGCTGCCCCATTGAGTGGTGGTCCCCGGAAAAGATCTCCCAGGTATACCCGCTTTATGACCTGAAGGGCCTGAGCGGGGGCGCCTTTGGCCCCCGGGACGGGCATCTGGACGCCTATGCCCTGTTGATGGGGTACAAGAAAAAGGCCCGCTCCCTGGGGGTGGAGTTCATCACCGGCGAGGTGACCGGGCTGACCGCGTCCCAGGGACGGGTGGAAGGGGTGCAGACCCGGTCCGGGGAGCAGTTTGCCTCTGGCACGGTGATCAACTGCGCCGGGGCCTGGTGCGCCGATCTGGCCCGCACCGCCGGGGTGGAGCTGCCGGTGGAGCCGGTCAAGCGCCAGGTCTTTGCCCTTGACGTCAAGGTGAAGCCCCAGGGAGCGCTGCCCCTTACCGTGCTGCCCTCGGGCCTTTATTTCCGCACCGAGACCGGAGATTTGATCCTTTTGGGCAAGTCCTTGCAAGAAGATCCCGTGGGCTATGATTTTTCCTGGGACCGGGAGCGGTTCATGGAGATGCTCTGGCTGGAGCTGGCCGAGTTCGTACCCGCCTGGGACCATCTCAAGCTGGTCCGGGGCTGGGCCGGACTCTATGCCGAGAACCGCATGGACGGAAACGCCGTCATCGGTGAGTGGCCGCAATTAAAGGGGCTGTACCTGGCCAATGGCTTCTCCGGGCACGGCCTGCAGCAGGGGCCGGCGGTGGGCCGGCACCTGGCCGAGACCATCCTGGGGCAGGAGCCCTCCTTGGACCTTTCCGTTTTTTCACCGCAGCGTATTCTGGAGAACAAGCCCCTGTCAGAAGGGGGATTGGTTTAATCAACCATTAAGAAGGCGTAGCGGTCCATGGCCTGGTCATAGTTGCTCTTCACCTGGATGGGAAACCCGAAGCTCCGCACCGTGGTGTAGACATCCACGGCCATTCCCTCGGGCGAGGGACGGGACAAACGGGGCTCCTTGCAGGCCTCCCTCTGGCCACTGCATTCCTTGCACAGGCCGCAGCTGTCCATGAAGGTCATAAAGGCGCGCTCAAAGCCGGAAACAAACACATCCCTTTCCAGCTTGGCCAGCCTGAGGTTGATCTTTTTGGACCAGACATGGCGGTCCTTGGCCTCGAGCTTCTTGGGGAAGTGAAATATCACCGCCCGCTGATACTCCTTAAAGAAACGCTCGCATTCAGCCACAGAAGGCGTGTGGGGAGGGCAGGAAGCGCCTTTGCCAAAGATGGGGCAGCCGAACATGCACTTCATGCGCACCCATTGGGCCACCACGATCTTTTTAGGGTCCACCCACTTGTAGTCCTCAAAACCGGATTTTTGAATAAGTTGATCCAGGCCAGGGTCTTGATTTACTGCCATTTTTTGTCAACTCCTGAACAACCGGATTCAATAGCACCTAAGATGAGATTCCAGGATTATAGCCTTGGCTGAGGCAAAAGGCTGCATTTAGTGTTCGCTGCTGGAAGGGAACCACAGGGCGTCGCCTATCTGGCCCTCGGCCCAGTATTTGCGGGCGCATTCCGGGCAGAGCTTTTTGTTGGCCAGGCCCTCTGGCTGCGCCTCCACCATACGCCGCAGATAGGAGAGGTAGGCCTGGGGGGCCAGCACCTCGCCGCAGCTTTCACAGGTCTCCAGCTTCAGGCTGGCGGTCTGGGTGCCGCAGAAGATGATGCGCCGCTCTTCTTCAGAGTCCTGCATGCGGATGTTTTTGTGGGGGCAGACCTGCACGCAGCTGCCGCAGCCGATGCAGGATCGGGCCGGGCGGTGGAAGTCGGTCAGGGCCAGCCTGCCTTCAGAGGTGGCCGAGAGCTGGAGGCTGCGCACCCCCATCTCCTCACAGACCGCCTGGCAGAGGCCGCAGCCCACGCAGAGGTCGCAGCGCAAACAGCGGGTGCCCTCGGCCTTGGCCGCCTCTTCCTCCAGGCCCAATTCCACCCGCTTAAAGGTGGTGCGGCGCTCCTTCATGGGCAAAAGAGGCATTTCAGATCTTTTCAAGGCGATGCCTTCGCTGGCCGTCCGTTCCACCGGGTCCAGGCGCATGCGGGGCACCTTGACCGGCGGGCCCTGGGGCAGGGGCTGGTCCTGGACATAGGCGTGGATGGACTCCGCCGCCCATTTGCCCGCGCCCACGGCCTGCACCACCGTGGTCGGACCGGTTACCACGTCGCCGCCGGCAAAGATGTCCGGGATATTGGTTTGCAGGGTGTTGGAGTCCACCACCAATAGAGAGCGGGTGCTCACCGATAGCTCCTCTTTTTCGGTGAGGCAGGGCAGGTCGGGCTTTTGGCCGATGGCAACGATTATGGCCTGGCCCTCCAGGACATGCTCGCTGTCGGGAACAGGCACCGGCCGCCGCCGGCCGCTGGCGTCAGGCTCGCCCAGTTCGGCGGACAGGCATTCCAGGCCCGTCACCCGGTTGTCCTCGCCCATGATCCGCTTGGGAATGGTGAGGTAGTGTATGTCCACCCCTTCCTCTTCGGCCTGGACGATCTCCGCCTCCCAGGCGGGCATCTCCTTGCGGGTGCGGCGGTAGGCGATGGTCACCTTGCTGCTGCCCAGGCGTATGCAGGTGCGGGCCGCGTCTATGGCGGCATTGCCCCCGCCCACCACGATCACCTGGTCGGCCAGGGGTTTTTTGCGCCCCATGCTCACCTGGCGCAAAAAGCTCATCACGTCCAATACGGGATTGAACTCCAGCTCGCCTTCGATACGCAGGTTCAGGCCCTCGTGGGCGCCCACGGCCAGGAAGAAGGCCTTATAGCCCTGGTCCCGCAGCTCCTGCACTGAGATATCCCGGCCCACCCGCAGGCCGGTGCGCAGCTTCACCCCCATGTCCAGGATGGCGTCGATCTCCTGCTGCACCACCGCCATGGGCAGGCGGTACTCGGGTATGCCCACGCTAAGTACGCCCCCGGCCACGGGCAGGGCCTCGAAGATGGTCACCTGGTAGCCCTTTTTGGCCAAAAAGAAGGCTGCCGAAAGCCCTCCCGGGCCCGAGCCCACCACCGCCACTTTTTCCTCCCGGGGCGGCTCCATCTCCGGCCGGGGGTAGCCGCCGCTGGTTATCACCTTTTCGGCGGCAAAGCCCTTGAGGGCCATGATGGAGATGGGCTGGTCCATCTCCCCCCTGGTGCAGACGTGCTCGCAGGGATGGGTGCAGATGATGCCGCAGACCCAGGGCAGGGGGTTGTCCTGGCGGATGACCGCGATGGCTTCTTGGTAGCGGCCGTCGGCGATCAGGGCCAGGTAAGTGGGAATGTCTATGCCCGCGGGGCAGGCCGCCTGACAGGGGGCGGTGTCCAGGCCCCGGCGTGCGCCGGTGGCGCAGACCCCCTGCTCGATGTGATGGATGAAATCGTACTGGAAATAGGCCAGGGCCGTGAGCAGGGGCCGGGCCACGGAGCGCTCCGAGCCCTGGGCGGTGCGGTTTAGAAGCTCGATGCCGGTCTTTTCCAGGGAGCGCAGGTGGGAGCGGGTGGCCTGTGCTTCTTCCACCTCCCCCAACAGGCGTTTGGCCCGGTTCAAGAGCTTGGCCGCCTTTGGCTCCTCCTGCATAAAGGCCTCCAGGCAGCCGTGGGCCAGCTCCAGGGTGCGGGCCACCATGCACACGGTGTCGTCCAAGACCTCCAGTTCGCCGGAGCCCATGCTGACCCCGGCCTCGGCCAGCTCCTCAAAGTCCAGAGGGGTGTTCAAAAGGGCTTCGGGCAGATAGCCGCCCGAGGACCCGCCCAGTTGCACCGCCTTGAGCACGGTGCCGTCATTCAGTCCGCCGGCGTAGCTTTCGATAACCTCTATAAGAGGCGTGCCCAGGGGCACCTCCACCAATCCGGGGTGTTTTACCGGGCCCTTTAGGTTGAGTAGCTTGGTGCCGGCCAAGTCCCGGCCCAGGGAACGGTACCAGTCCGCGCCCCTTTCCAGCACCAGGGGCACATGGGCCCAGGTCTCGGGATTATGGATGATGGTGGGCCAGCCGAACAGGCCCTGGGAAAAGCCCCGGGCCACGGTGACCTCCCGCTGGATCAGCTCCTCCAGATAGGACAGCTGGTGGCTTGCCTCCCAGACGAAAAAGGAGCGGTCGCCGCTGAGCAGGTGCAGGTCCAAAAGGGCGTCCTCGCCCAAAAAGCCGTGGGCATGGGCCTGCTGCAATGCCTGCTCCAGGGCCGCGGCCACGGCCTGGTCGTCCCGGCGCAGGTATAAAAAGGCCTCGTTGGCCCCCACTGCCAGGGCGCCGCAGATCATACCCTCGATCACCAGGTGGGGGGAGCGGAGCAAAAGCTCGCGGTAGATGGGGAACTCGGGGTCAGGATCGTCGGCCACGCAGATGACGTACTTGTACTCTGCGGGAGCGGTTTGGCAGGCCCGCCAGCCCATGAAGACCGGGTTGCCCGCCCCGTCCAGGGACCGCATCTGGGCTCCCCGCAGGATGCGGATTACTTCGCGGCCGCCCCGGCGGGCGGTGTCAATGGCGATACCATAGCCGCCGGCCTGCATGTAGTCTTCTATGTCCGCTGACTTCTGTGCCTGCCACAAGGAGGCCAGGGGGAGTTCAGCCTGATCCGGGGTCTTGACCCCGGAGCTTGCGCTCATTTCGACTCCTTGGCCTTTTTGGCGGGTTTAGGCTTCTTGGCCACCTTGCGGGGCAGCTTGGTGCCATGGATGCGCTCGGCCTTGGCCTTGTCGCGGCTGAGGCCGCCTTTGCCCATCTCCTGCCAGCCCCGGGCCGGAGTGGCCGGAGCCGGGTCTTCCTCTTTTTCAAAGGCCACTTTCTTGGCGTAACGCACCCGCTTCAGGTTGGGTATCTCATCCGGGGTGCCGAAATGCAGGCACTTGGTGGTGCAGTTGGTAACGCAGGCGGGTTCGAGGCCCTGGTCCAGCCGGTTCATGCAGTAGTCGCACTTGACCACCTTGCGGGTGGCCGGGTTCCATTGGGGCGACCCCCAGGGGCAGGCCAGCATGCAGCTCTTGCAGCCCACGCAAAGGCTCTCATCCACGAATACGATGCCGTCGGCGCGTTTTTGCATGGCCCCGGTGGGGCAGGCCGACACGCACCAGGGGCGCTGGCAGTGGAAACAGGGCATATACACGTAGGCCGCCCGGGGAAGGCCGTGGATCAGGCGCGGGCCCACGGTAATTATCTGGGTGGGCAAGGGCCCCTGCCCCAGGTTTTTGCTCACCTTGCAATGAATCTGACAGCTCAGGCAGCCGATGCAATTATCTTGGTCCTGGAAGAGGTAATATTCGCTCATCTGGTTTCCTCCCGCTATCCCATCTATTTAATTTTGCGCACGGTTACGTAGTGCTCTTGCAGGGCCACAGCCCCGCCGGCCGGGTCCCAGATATCCAGGCCGCCCTGCATGAGCTCCTGGTCTGCCACCCCTTTGCCAAAGGCGCGGCTTTCCACAGGAATCTTGTGACCAAAGCCGTGGAGCATGAACACGCATTCAGGGTGAATCAAGTCGGTCACCTGGGCCTTGGTGGTGGCGGAGTAACCGTCCCGGGAGACCTCAACCGTGTCTCCGTCGCTGATGCCCAAGGCGGCGGCGGGCTGGCTGTGGATCCAAAGCGGGTTTATGGGCACCACCTCGTTGAGCATGGGGTTGTTGACCGTGTGGCCCTGGGTGTGCAGGGCGCAGCGCCCGAAGGTCACCCGGAACTGGCCCTCTGGGGGATGTTCCGGCGACTCGTAGGGTTTGAGGGAGGGCAGCCCCGACTTGGTGAGCACCTCGGAGATGACCTCGATCTTGCCTGAGGGGGTTTTCCATTTAAAAGAGGACATGTCGCGGTATATGGGTTTTTCGGCCAGGGGCACCTGACCGGTGGCGGCGAAGTCCTCTATGGTGTAGCCGGTGCCTTCCAGCTGGTATTCCCAGATGTCCTCGATGCTTTCGAATTTGGCCAGGGGGCCCAGGTTGAGGAGCTTGGCCAGCCCCACGAAAATCTCCCACTCGGCCTTACTGCTGAAGCGGGGGTTGACCGAGCGCTGGCGCAAAAAGAACTTGGGTTTGACCCCGCCTTTGTGGGCGATGATGCTCTCCCGCTCCAGATAGGTGGAAAGGGGCAGGACCACGTCGGCGTACCAGGCCGTGTCCGACCAGGAGAAGGTTATGGAAACCAGGAGGTCTAGTTTGTCGAATATCTTCCTGAGGCTGTCCGGATCGGGCATGGCCATGAGGGGGTCATGGCGAAAGGCGATGTAGGCCTTGACCGGATAGGGGTCCTCGGTCTCAATGGCCTTGAAGGCCAGGTGCAAAAGCCCGGGGCCGCCGTCAAAATGCTTGTACTTCCAGCCCACGCCGTCGGCGCGCTTTTCCTCGGGTTTGGGGAAAAGATCGGCCAGGGCCTTAAGCCCCTTCTTGCCGCAATCACCGGCCTTGTTGGTGATGGCCAGACCGCCCTTGGCCCCCAGGGAACCCAACAGCCCGTTGATCAGGTAGGCGGTGCGGGAGACATAGAAAGAATCCTTGTAGCGGGCGGTGTTCCAGCCCGGGTGCCAGATCACCGCCGGCGCCGCCTCGGCCAGCTGTTTACAAAAGGCGACGATCTGGGCTGCGGGCACCCCGCACTCCTCTTCGGCCCACTGGGGGGTGTAGGGGCGCACAAAAGAGACCAGTTCATCAAAGTTCTGGAAATGGGTCTTTACAAAGTCCGAGTTGTAGAGGCCGTCGTTGATAAGGGTATGGATCACGGCCAGGTTGAAGGCGTAGTCAGTGCCGGGACGGATCAAGAAGAAGTTGTGGGCCTTGGTGGCGGTGATGGTGGAGCGGATATCGATCACCGAGAGCTTGCAACCGTTGTTCATGGCCTTGAGCAGGCCCTGGACCTCGGAGATATTGATGGCCTCTAGGATATTACGGGTCTGGGTGACCACGTGCCGGGCGTTACCCAGGTCATAGCTCACCCCTTTGCGCCCCAGGCCGGTGACCGACTGATTGGCGTGTTGCACGTTGCGGGCGCAGGAGGCGTCGTGATTGCAGTAGTTGGGCGAGCCCAGACCGCGCATAAAGGCCTTGTGCAGGTCTGGGAAAGGGCCGCCCCGGTCTGAAAAGAGGATGCTGCGGTGGCCGTATTTGTTGGTCACATCCATAAGCTTGTCAGCCACATAGGCCAAGGCCTCATCCCATGACGCCTGGCGCCACTTGCCTTCGCCCCTTTTGCCCACCCTGATCATGGGGTGCTGGGGGCGTTCCTGATCATTGAGCAGGGCCAGGCCGGCGCCGCCCCGGGGGCACACCGAGCCGCTTAGGCCGCCGGGGCGGCTGCCTTCAATGGCCACCACCTCTCCTCCGGAAACCTTCACTTCGATGGGACAGCGTACGGTGCACATGCCGCATATGCTGTAAACAGTCTCCAGGTTGGCTCCAGACCGGCTAGCTGCTTCCATGGTTACCTCCTCTTATGCAAGACCCTATAACATACTTAAATTTTAGGTATTTCTAGGGAACGATCCCGCCCCAATCAGGCGTTTATCTCAACTAGGTGAAAGAAAATGCTATTTTATCCATTAGTATTGTAATATTTATAGTAAGCAAAAACAGTTGGCAACAAAAATATTGGCCACTGGTGGTGCGCGCTCGGCTGCCTCATCCCTATAAGCCAGCATTTATTCGCAGGTAAAAACGACAATGGTAAGCATTTTCATAATCAATCACGCTGCTCCCCTAAGAGCTTAATAGGACAGCTTAAAAGGACCTCCGCCACCCCCGGGGGGCCTGCCCTCCGTTCCCTTACTTGTCAGCCCAAGGCCAGCCTGCTAAGATGAAGCCTCTTTAGGCATCAAGGCAGGCAGTTAAGATGGCCCAGCGCTTGGAGATAGGGCTCAAGCCTGAATATAATGACCCCGCTGGCGAAGGCCTGGTCTCCAAGGCCCGTGCATATCTGCGCCTTTCTCTAGACCAGGCCCGGGTGCTGCGGGTGCTCACCTTTGACACCAGCCTGAACTCCCCGGAGCTGGAGCAGGTGCGGGGGGATATCTTCACCAATCCGGTGACCGAGATCTCTTCCTTTTCGCCCTTGGCCGGGCAGGTGTTGCCTGATTTTGACTGGGCCTTGTGGGTGGGTCTGAGGCCGGGGGTGCGTGACAATGAGGGCGCCACCGCCCTGGAGGCCATGGCCGACGCCCTGGGCCGCTCCCTGGACCCCGGGGAGGCGGTCTTTGCCTCGCGGGTCTACTTGGTCAAGGCCCCCCGCCTGAGCCAGGAAGAGGCAGAGCTAATCTGCGCCGAGCTGCTGGCCAATGACATCATCCAGGAATGGCGGGTGATTCCCCGTACGGACTGGGACCCCGGCCAGGGGGTGGGCATGCGCCTGCCCAAGGTGGATCTGGCTCACCGGCCCACGGTGCAGTCTCTATCCGTTTCCAGTCAGGCTGAGCTTCTGAAGCTGTCGGACGAGCGTCACCTCTTTTTGAACCCGGCTGACGTTCCCACCATCCTGGACTATTTCAACGATCCCCAGGTGCGTGCCCAGCGCCAGACCGTGGGCCTTAGTGATCCCACTGATGTGGAGCTGGAGTATATAAGCCAGGCCCGCAGCGACCACTGCAACCACAACACCTTCAACGGCCGCTTTCTCTACCGGGACGCCCTCTCCGGCGAGGAGCGGGAGGTGGACAATCTTTTCAAGCGCTGCATAAAAGAGCCCACCGAGCGGCTGGCCCGGGAGCGGGACTGGGTGGTCAGCGTGCTCTGGGACAACGCCGGGGTGGCCCGCCTGGATCAGAACTACCACTATGTGATCACGGGCGAGACCCACAACAGCCCCAGCAATATGGAGGCCTACGGCGGATCCCTCACCGGCATCGTGGGGGTCTACCGCGATCCCATGGGCACCGGCCTGGGCTCCAAACTGGTGGCGGGCATGTGGGGTTTTTGCGTGGGGCCCCGGGACTACCAGGGAGATTTAAAACCCGCCCTGCATCCCAGGCGCCTCTTGGACGGGGTCATTGAAGGGGTGCGCGACGGGGGTAATAAATCCGGCATTCCCACCGCCTGCGGGTTGTTGCACTTTGACCCCCGCTATCTGGGCAAGTGCCTGGTGTTCGTCACCGCCGTGGGGGTCATGCCCCATCAGGTCCAAGGCCGGCCCTGCCAGCAAAAGACCACCAGCCCCGGAGAGCTGGTCATTATGTGCGGGGGCCGGGTGGGGGCAGACGGCATTCACGGGGTGACCGCGGCCAGCGCCAGCTACTCTGCGCACACCCCGGCCGGCCACGTGCAGATCGGCGACCCTTACACCCAAAAGAAGATGCACGATTTTCTGCTCGAGGCCCGGGACCAGGGCATCATCCGCTTCATCACCGACAACGGCGGGGGCGGGCTCTCCTCCAGTGTGGGCGAAAGCGCCCGTTTCAGCCCCGGCGCCCAGGTGGACCTTAAAAAGGTGCCGCTTAAGTATCAGGGCCTGGACCCCTGGCAGATTTGGGTGAGCGAGAGTCAAGAGCGCATGACCGTGGCCGTAGCCCCAGAGGACGAGGCCCGGTTCATGGCCCTGTCTCAAAAACACGGGGTGGAGTCCACAGTGATCGGCCGCTACACCGGCGACGGCAAGCTGCACCTGACCTACGGGGATGAGGTCTGCGCCTATGTGGATGTGGAGTTTTTGGAAAAGGGTTTCCCCCAGTGGCATTTTGCCGCC
>JASFOZ010000051.1:0-13778 GCA_050116255.1 Desulfarculaceae bacterium | reverse complement strand
GGCCCCGGCTGGCGGAAAACTGGCGGGTGTTTAGGTCCAATCTACTGGGCAGGATCGGGCTGACCCTGTTGACCCTATTCGGCCTGATGGCTGTCTGCTCCTATCTGCCCCAAATGATCGACCCCAAGTACCATCCCATGACCGGCGTGGACCCCCTGGTGGCGCACAGCGTGGGTCCCTCCTGGCGCCACTGGCTGGGCACCGACTTCATGGGCCGCGACATCCTAAGCCAGCTATTGGCCGGCGCCAGGGTGGCCTTCATGGTGGGGATCTCCGCCGCCTTTATGAGCGTGGTCTTGGGCGTGACCATAGGCATGGTGGCCGGTTATCGGGGGGGTGTGGTTGACACCCTTTTGATGCGCCTGGCCGATATGATCATGGTCATGCCCACCCTGCTGGTGGTCCTGATGCTGAGCGCCCTGTTCGGCCAACTCAACATATGGACCATCGTGTTGATGATCGCCCTGTTCCGCTGGCCCGGAGTCAGCCGGGTGATCCGGGCCCAGACCATGTCTTTAAAGCAGCGGCCCTTTATCGATGCGGCCAAGGTGGCGGGGGCGTCTCATGCACGCATAGTCTTCCGCCATATCATGCCCAACGTACTGCCCTTGGCCTTTTTGTATATGACCTTCAGGGTCACTTCGGCCATCGTCATCGAAGCGGCGCTGGCCTTTTTGGGTTTCGGCGATCCGGGGACGGTAAGCTGGGGCATGATGCTGCAATGGGTGTGGAAGACGGGACATATGTTCCAGGCCCCTTATTGGCTGTTGCCGCCCGGCATCTGCATCTCTTTGATCACTTTGTCCTTTTATATGCTGGGCCGGGCCATGGACGAGGTCTTGGACCCCAGGCTGCGCGAAGACAACCAGGCTGGCTGAGATGGCACTGCTGGAAGTAGAAAACCTGAGCATCGGCTATAAGACCTCCAAAGGCCTTCTCAAGGCGGTGGAGGGGGTTAACTTCAGCCTGGAAGCGGGCCGGTCCTTGGGCCTGGTGGGCGAGTCGGGCTGCGGCAAGACCACCATTGGCATGAGTCTGATGGGCCTGTTGCCCCCCAACGGCTCCATCACCGGCGGACGCATAATCCTGGACGGTGTTGAACTGACCTCCCTGTCCGAAGAAGAGATGCGCAAGCTGCGCTGGAACCAGGTGGCCATGATCTTCCAGGCGGCCATGAACGCCTTGAATCCGGTCCGGCGCGTGGGCGATCAGATAGCAGAGGCCATCACCGCCCATAAGCCGGATCAGCCTGAAGAGCAGACCTGGGCCCGGGTGGAGGAGCTTTTTGATCTGGTGGGGATGGACCGGGAGAGAATAGGCGACTTTCCCCACCAATACTCAGGAGGGATGAAGCAACGGGCCATCATCGCCATGGCCCTGGCCAATCAACCCCAACTGATCATAGCCGACGAACCCACCACGGCCCTGGACGTGATCGTCCAGGATCAGATATTGCGCGAGACCAAGCGCCTGCAAGAGAAATTCCACATGGGCATAATCTTCATCTCCCATGACATCTCCATCGTGGCCGAGGTGTGCCACCAGATCGGCATTATGTATGCCGGCCAGTTGGTGGAAAGCGGCACCGTGGAGGAGGTGTTCTTTTCCGCCCGGCACCCCTATACCCAGGCGCTGTTGGCGTCTTTTCCCACCTTGAGCGGCGACACCGGCAAGCTGGCGCCCATTCCCGGCGAGCCCCCCAACCTGATAGGGACCATCCCCGGATGCCGCTTTTGCAGCCGCTGCCTCAGGGATGAATCCTCCTGCCGGCTGAAACCGCCAAAGTGGCAAAAGATAAGCCCCACTCATCACGTCCTTTGTGATCACTGTTGAAAGGGACTGTGCGATGACCCATGACCCCAGCGCCCAGAAAGCGGAACACCAGGCGGTGGTGGAGCTCGACCAGGTAAGCAAGATTTTTAAGACCCGGGGCAATATCTTCGATAAGGGCGCCAAACAAATAGCCGCCCTGGACGAGGTCGACCTGAGCATAGGCCGGGGTGAAATTTTCGGCCTGGTGGGGGAAAGCGGCTCAGGCAAGACCACCGCCGGCCGGATCATCGTGGGGTTGGAGACTCCCAGCAGCGGCGTGGTGCGGGTGGAAGGGCACAATATCTCGAATCTGGAGGGTAAAGATCTGCGCCTTTACCGCCGCAAGGTGCAGATGGTCTTTCAAGACCCCTACCAATCCCTCAACCCCCAGATGTCCATAATGGACAGTGTGGCCGAGCCCTTGATTACCAATAAAATCGCCAATGGCTCCCAGCGGGAGGCGATGATTACAGACACCTTCAAGGAGGTGGGCCTTACGCCCCCTGAAGATTTCCTCTTCCGCTTTCCCCATCAACTAAGCGGCGGACAGCGCCAGCGGGTGGCCATCGCCCGGGCCATGGTGCTCAAACCCAGTTGCCTGGTGGCCGACGAGCCCACCTCCATGCTGGATGCCTCTTATTCGGCGCAGATTTTCGAGATTCTGCATAGGGTGCGCGACGACTACGGCACCACCATCCTGTTCATAACCCACAGTCTGGCCTCAGCACGTTACCTGTGCGACAACATTGCGGTGATTTACAGAGGACGCTTGATGGAAAGAGGGCCAGCTCATGAAGTCATCGGCCACCCGGCCCACCCCTATACCCAGGCGCTATTGGACGCCACCCCCAAATTCGGCCGTTGTCAGGATATGCCGCGTTTCGGCACCCTTCTCGCCCGGGAGAGGAAAACAACCGGCCAAGGCTGCCTCTTCTATCACCGCTGCCGCAAGGGCAAAGAGGATCTCTGCGCGATCAAGCCCCCTGACTGGCACTTGCTGGGGGATGCACATGAAGCGGCCTGTCATTTCGCCGAAAACCTGGGCCGGGATATCCCCGGCGGTCAGGAATGCCGGCTGGGAGTATGAGCCGGATAGGGAAGCCGGCTTGCCGCTTTTTGAGCCTGCACCTATAATAAAAAGCTAACCTGCATTTTGATAGGATTTATGAGGCCTTAATGGTCAAAACCGTGAGCAGATGGTTTAAGCTCCAACCAGAGGAAATCGGCCTCTTCCTTTGGACCACGGGGCTTCTTTTTCTGATCCGCATCTCGGGGATTCTTTTCAACAATTTCGCCGAGACCACCTTTCTCAAACGCTATGGCGTTGAATACCTGCCTCTGGTCTATGCGGCCAACTCCATCGCCACTTTCGTGTTGATGGGCCTGATGACCGGTGTCATGCGCCGGCTCACCGGAGCCCGCCTGATGATCATCATGCTGGTTATCTGCGGCAGCTCAGTGGCCGGGCTGCGTACCTTGGTGGGGCTTGATGTAAGTTTGGTCTATCCGGTGCTGTTTTTGCTCAAGGCCCAGTATGAAGCCCTTCTGGCTTTGATCTATTGGAACATGGCCAACGATCTCTTCAATACCCGCCAGTCTAAACGTATTTTCCCCCTCATAACCGCCGGCGGAGTCTTGGGAAGCATTTTAGGCAGCTTTTTTACGCCCCTGCTTGCCCAAAATATCGGGCTCAATAACCTGATGCTGGCCTACCTGGTCACCACCTGGTTGGGCGCTGCCATCATGTGGCGCATGTCCACCATATACCCAGCCTTGCCTCTGTCAGACAAAACCACGCGCCAGGTCAAGAAAAAGCAGTCTCTGATTGAGGAGATAAAAAGCGTCCTGCCGGTGATGAAAAAGTCCACCTTAGTAAAGATTCTGGTCCTACTCACCTTCCTGCCCAACGTCATGATTCCGATATTGAACTACCAGTTCAACTTCGCGGTCAACGAAGCCTTTGCCACCGAAGGCGGGCTACTTAAGTTCTTCGGATATTTTAGGGGATTTTTGAATACCATCAGCTTTGTGATCCTTCTGTTCGTGGGCAAGATCTACAGTAGATGGGGCCTGCCTGTGGCGCTTCTTTTTCATCCAATTAATTACATAATCGTTTTTATCTCTTTCTTATTGCGTTTCGACATTTTCACGGCCATGTACGCCCGGATTACCACTCAGGTGTTAAAGACCACCATCAACAACCCCGCCCGCGCCGTGCTTATGGGGCTTTTCCCCGAGAACATAAGGCCCCTCATCCGGCCCTTTCTAAGGGGCACGGTGGTGCGGGTGGGGATTCTGTTGGGATCGGGTACCATACTCTTATCAGAAGGTTTCCTTGAACCCCGCTATTTGTCCGTGGTGGCCATGCTCTTCGGCCTGGCCTGGCTGGCCACGGTTATATGGCTCAAACGCACCTACTCGGACATTGTTCTGGATGTAATCTCCCAAGACATAATTGACATCAAATCCTTGGAAAAAGAAGACCAAAACCTGCTTTTCCAGGACAAGGCCGCTCAGGCAAAGCTAATGGAGGCCTGCGCTAGCGCCGACGGGTGGGCCTGCGTGCGCTACGCCCAAATGATGAAGGCTCAAGGGCTTCCTGACTTGGATAGTTATTTACTGAAAATCCTGAAACAAAAAAACGAGGAAACAATTATTAAGCTTCTTCCCTTGATCAGCTCCGACGCTGGTCCCGAAGCGATCGAAACCTACCAAGAACTTATTGAGACGGACCATCCCAGGCTGAATATGGCCCTGGCCAGGGCGGCCACGCAGCTGCCCCTGGAGCAATCAGCAGCTTTTTTATACCGGTTGCTGCAGGAGGACAGCACCCTGGAAGTCAAAGCCCGGGCGGCCTTGGGCCTCAAGCAAAAGGATCCTAGGGCATACCGGCAGATGATAGAAATGTGGCTCGGTTCAGACCTACAGGAGGAACGCCGGGCAGGCGCCATAGCTGCGGGTTTGTCCAAGGATGAATACTATCTGAACTTGCTGCACCACTTGCTTGAAGAGGAAAAAGAACCTGCGGTCGTCGACCAGATTCTGATCGCCCTGCACCGTCTGGGCAGCCCTCAATTGCCGGGTATGATTTTGGCCCGCCTGGGTGAAGACCCGGAGTCGGTTCCCCAGCAGGTACTCAAGGGTTTCAATATCACGGATGAAGCATCCACCAGGGCCTTTATTCAACTCCTGGACCACGGATCGTCTGCGGTGCGCGCCTTGGCGGCCAAAAAGCTCAAAGAAGCGCCGGAATTAGACACTCATCTGCTGATCGAATCCTTGGCCTTGCCCAACCATCGCCTAATAGAGGGGCTATATGACATTCTGGAGGAGCTTAATATCAGCGATCTGGAGATCATCAGCTTCGTCAGATCCTATCTGGAAAGAGCCTACCGCAATCTGGCCGAAGCTGAGACTCTTAAGCTTCTAAAACCCAGCCCCTTGCGGCAGCTGCTTCAGGATCACCTTGTTCAGAAAAAGGACGCCCGCCTGGAGAACATCCTGCGGGTTCTGGCCACACAAGGAAACCAAAACCAAATGCGGGTGGTGCTGCGGGGCATGGATTCATCGGATACACGCCTGCGCTCAAATGCCCTGGAAGCCTTGGAGGTGCTGGTGGGCCGCAATCTCTCCGCAGTCATGATGCCCCTTTTGGAGGATGTCGGCCTGGAGGAACGTCTGGAGGCGGGAAAACGGCAGTTCCATCTGCCCCAAGGCTTTGCGGATGAACGGAGCCTGTTTGAATACTTTCTGGCCAAGCGGGACCCGATTACTCTGTTTTTGACTTTGACGCTTCTGCAAGAGCAAGGTAGGCGCCAAAGCGTCCCCGAGGCCTTGATCGCGCTCAAAGATCATGAAAATATATATGTCAGAAACCTGGCTGCATATCTGGCCCGGCCGGAAGAACCAGCCGAAGAGGAGGCTGAACCCATGGCAGAGGCAATGAGCCTTTCGGACAAGATCCTTTTACTCAGAGGCATGGATATATTCGAGCAATTGGCGGTCAGGGAACTGGCCGCAGTGGCGGCGGTGGCTGAATATCAGACCGCCACCCCCGGTGAAGAGATCGTGGTTGAAGGTGAAGTCGGCAACACCATGTATCTGATCATATCAGGCACGGTGGCGGTCAACAAAAAAGCTGACGACGGCTGCAGCGTGGAACTGGACGATATGGGGCCTGGGGAATATTTCGGCGAGATGGCGCTCTTCGATGACCAGGTACGGTCAGCCTCGGTTATAGCCAAGGAAGAGACCCGTCTGCTGGCCCTGCACAAAAGAGAGTTCTCGGAAACGGTGCGGGAGTACCCCCAAGTCGCTCTGCAGATGTGCAAGGAGCTAAGCCAGCGGGTGCGGCATTTGCATCAAAAAATACAGAGCATGCCTGTGTGCTTCTAGGCCGGGGCCGGTTTTGCCTGAGGTACACTCCAAAGCCGGCCCCGCCAGCGCTAGCCTGTTTATGGACCCTCAACTATACCCTTCCCTTTGACTCGCCTCAGCTAGTCCAGGCCGCGTGAAATTTCGGTCAAGGCTTCCAGGATTTGGGCCTTGAAAGAGGCCAGCTTGACCTTGTCCAAACCTGGGCGGCCTGGTCTCGTGCAAAGTTCTTTATTGATCTCGACCTGCACCGCAGCCTTTCCCCGGGCAGCCAACTGCTGCCCATAGTGCCTGGTGATGTAGCCTCCGGGATAGGGTTGGTTAATGGCCACGGACAGGCCCACTTTCTCCAAAGACCGTACCATGAGCTCCAATAAACCCTTCCCGCAGGTGAGGTTTCCCCGGGCCGGAACCGGCTCTCCTCCCTTACCGCCGTTATTTCCCAGGACGATGTCCGCCCGGGTGTTGCCGTGGTCAGGGGCGTCTTTAGGCCCCACCCCGTCCAGTGAGTGACAGTCAATGAGCAGTTTGGCCCGAGGATGATCCAGTGCCTTTTTTAAATTTTGATGATAAGGCCAATAGTATTGCTGAAGCCTTTTCCTTACCGCAGTAGCGGATGGTTCCCGGCCGGGACGAAATATGGGCCGGCCGTGATAATCGATCCTGGCTATCACCCCCTTGGGCCCCAGTTGATCGGGGGCCCGGTTGAGGTCCACCACAAAACGGGCCCAATCGGCCTTGATACTGGCCAAAACCGGTAGAGAGTCAAAAATTTCCGAGGTGCCTCTGTCGACTGATTCCAGGAGCTGTTCTTGGCTGAGGGCGATCTCCGGTCTTATGTCAGAAGGCACGGCGCTGGATCCGTGTGGTATGGAAAGAACCAGGGGCAAAGTCATGTCAATTTCCCGTAGTCGAACTTGAGGGCGATATCAGCACCCAAGCCTTTTGGAGTATGGGTGAGCTCAGCGCGATCTCTTCAAGGCCTCGGCTTTTTGTTCCACAAAATCTATAACCTTGGTTTCGATTTTGAGGTTGTCGAGGCGATTGATGCGGGGGATGCCGCCGGGGCTAACGCAATTAATCTCTATCAGCTTGTCGCCGATAATATCAACCCCCACAAAGTACAGCCCGTCACGAACCAATTTATCGCTGATCGAATCGCATATGCGGCGGTCGCTGGCGGATATCTCATGCTTGGCGGTAGTGGCGCCGGCATGAACGTTGGTGCGGAAATCTCCTTCAGCCGGAATACGCTTCATGGCCCCCAGGATCTCGCCGTTAAGAAGCAGGATACGCACGTCGCCTTGGGTTTTCACCATCTCCATGTACTCCTGCACCATGATGGCCTCGCGGCGGGAGTAGGGCTCATAGGATTGCACATAATAATTGATAAGGGAGTTGAGGTTATCGCGATCCTGCAGGCTGACCTTGATCACGCCCTCGCCCCGGGAGCGGGCCAAGGGTTTGACCACCATGGCCCCGCCGAACTCTACGATTATTTTGCGCAGACGTTCCGGGTAACGGGACACGTGGGTCTCAGGGATCAATTCAGGGAAGTTGAGCAGATAAAGCTTGGAGTTCCCCACCATCTGGCCGATGGTGCTGTTGATGATGAAAACCTGGTCAGTCACCGGGGCCAGATAAACCATGGGCTGATAGAGCAAAGGGGGGTCCTTGCGCAAAAACAAGGCATCGATATCAATGATATTCTCAAAGATCAACTCCTCTTTTTTCAGGCATTCCAAAAGGGATTTCCAATAATCGGTCAGGCTTTGATTGGGGGCCACGGTGACGTTGCGCATACGCGCCACCAGCCTGCTGCTGCGCACGTATAAATCATGCGGCTCCAAAAAATAAACCGTGTGACCCCTTTGGTTGCACTCATACATCAAATGGCTGGTGGTCTCATTGGTGGGATCAATGGACTCCAAAGGATCCATGAGAAAGGCAATAATCATTGGTTTGCATCCTCCTCCCCACAACCGCCAAAACAAGCCATACTCTTATTCCATCTTTGCATAATGCTCACGGCCCTGAGGCAAGGCCCCGCCCTGGTGGTCATCCGTTTTGCCATACCCTAATCAAGTCAATTATCTTATCATGATTTATTTATACTTCCTGGAATCAAGGCAAACACCTCCACCGGCGTCCTTTTGCCCTTTACGCTGATAGGGGGGAAAGCCTGCAGGTTGAAGGCGCCTTTCAACTGGTCGCGGGTGCCCCGGGTGATAAGAATCTCTGTCCCCAAATCCTTATTCAATGACTCCACTCTGGCGGCCAGATTTACGGTATCGCCCACGACCCGGTATTCCATGCGATCTTCGCTTCCGATTATACCAGCCACCACCGGTCCGCTGTTGATGCCGATGCCCATTTGCAGAGGAGGCCGCCCCGGCCGCTTTTTCTGGTTGAACTTTTGCAAGGCCTGGTTCATCTCCAAGGCGGCAGTCACGGCGTAAGTGGCATGATCAGGGGTTTGGACCGGGGCATTAAATACAGCCATTATGGCGTCTCCCACGAACTGGTACACCAGGCCTTTGTGTTTCTCTATAGCGGCCACCATATAGGCGAAGTATCCGTTAAGAAGCTCGATGACCTGGCGGGGCGGTAATTGTTCGCAAATCTCGGTGTAGTTGCGGATATCAGAAAAGAGCACCGATACTTCCGTACTCTCACCGCCCAGCTTGGCCGGTTTATTCAGTATGGCTTTGGCGATCTGAGGGCTTACAAAGCGGCCAAAGGTCTCCTTGACCCGGTCCCGCTCCCTTAGGCCTTCTATCATCTGGTTGAAGCTTTCCGCCAAGTCCCCCAGCTCGTCGTTGGCCGTGACCGGCAAGGATAAGGCCAGGTCCCCCTGTTCCACCCGGGACATGGCCCTTTGCATCTGTTTGAGGGGATCGGCGATGCTTGCCGACACCAGCCGCGACAAAACCAGGGCCAGGGTCAACCCTGTAGCCAAAAAGAAGGCCAGCAGAAACACTATCTCCTGCACTGGGGAGGCGGACCCTTCCGAGGCCATGGCGCTGGCCTTTTGATACACCAGGACCGCCACTACTATCATGGGGACCACGCTGACCATGGCAAAGGCAAACAGCAGCCGGGTGCGCACCCGGAGGCGGAAAACCCCCTGCACCCGGCTTAGGCCTCCTTGAGGAAAGAAAAAAGGCCTGATTTCCTGAAAAACCTTGTCTGACTTGAAAAAGACCATACTGCTGGTGGCCAGGCCGGAAACCAGGGTGCCCATCATCACCCGAAGGCCACCGAACAGCATATCCTTTGGCCCTGAATCAGCGGATAGGCTCCAAACCGCATAGCCGGACATGAAACAGGCGGCCAGACACCAGTTGCCCATACTGACCATGGCGTGCATAAGCGGCGCTTGCAGCACCTTGCGCTGGGCTCTTTGGCTGCGAACCGGATCAAGCTCTTTTCCGGCCAGCTGGGAGGCCAAGACCTGGGCAATGTCTTTTTCCCAGGCATGAACCAGAATCGTGCCCAGGATTATCAAGCAAGCGGTCAGAGTTACGGGGACCCACAAATCCCAGGTGGTGATGGCCTCAACCGCAACCGGATCCAGAACCAAGAAGTAGAATATGCACACCCCGGCGCCGGTGATATTGGCAATCACCTGCATCAGGCCCATACGGGCGCTTATTGACTTCACTTTGCCTTGGGGATGGGAACCTGTTTTTTGCTGGGGCATAAGCGGCCGTGCCTGAGAGACGTCAGCATCATCTTCTTCTGAGAGCGTACTAAAATGATAGCATAGAAAGGCCCGGCCCCAGAAAGGCCAAGATGCCGCCTATTCGCCCTTGTATTGAGGCTTTCTTTTTTCCAAAAAGGCCCTGACACCCTCACGCATATCAGCGGTGTCGGTTAGATGGGACCAGATCTCACATTCCAGGTCTTGGTCCTGCTTCAGGCTGAGGTCGCGGGTGCGGTTGATGACCTTTTTAACCGAAGCGATGCCCAAAGGCCCCTTGGTTTTGATCTGCTCTGCCAACTCCCAGGCGGCATCCATCACCTGACCCGCAGGCACGACCTTCTCCACCAAACCCAGACTCATGGCCTCATCAGCGTCAAAGATGCGCCCAGTATAGATGAGTTCCTTGAGTTTACCCACGGGCAGATGATAGAGGGCCCGTTTGAGGCCGCCGTTGGCCGGGAAAAAAGAAAGATTGGCCTCAGGAAACCCGAATTTGGCGCTCTGGTCGGCATAGCGAATATCACAGAACAGAGCCAGTTCCAAAGCCCCCCCCAGGCAGAAGCCGTGGATGGCGGCAATTACCGGCCAAGGGAAGTTCTCCACCAAATTGTAATTGTATTGGCTGCCCTCGATGTAGCGTTGCCCAGTGTCTGGAACCAAGTCCAAAAAGGTCTTAATGTCCGCCCCAGCGGCAAAGGCCTTTTCGCCAGCGCCATGAAGGATAACCGCCCTTATCTCTTGGCGGCGGCCGTCCAGTTCCTGGAAAGCCGAACCTATGGCATTCTTGGTGGTCACATCCAGGGCGTTCATAGGCGGATTGTTAATGGTCACCACCCCTACCTGATCCCTGATTTCGTAATGCACCGGCCCTGAACCCATGGTCTCTTCCTTCCCTTTTGTGCAATCAGCCCTTAAAAAGGCTATGGTCATCTGGCTTATAAGTTTTTTTCTAAAGGCCTGCCTGGCAAATCCACTCTATGACACCCGCCCGGCATAAATAAACAAAATCCTGTTTTTGCCAGCCACTTTGAGGCTGGCCAGCCTTTATGTGATCTTTTAATATAGGCTAACCCCACTTGAGCCAGGGGTCTAGAAAATCGCTTCGGCAAAGGCCTCAGCCTCAAAGGGGCGCAGGTCTTCCACACCCTCGCCCAGCCCCACAAAGCAAATGGGAAGCTTCATTTCGCTGGCAATGGCCACCACTATCCCCCCCTTGGCGGTGCCATCCAGCTTGGTAAGCACCACCCCACTCAAAGGAACCGCCTCATGGAAAAGCTTGGCCTGATTAAGGGCGTTTTGCCCGGTGGTGGCGTCCAACACCAACAGCACCTCATGGGGAGCGCCGGGCAGGCGCTTGCCCAGCACCCGGTGTATCTTTTTGAGTTCCTCCATGAGGTTGACCTTGGTGTGCAGGCGTCCGGCAGTATCCACGATCACCAGGTCCCGGCTCCGGGCGATGGCGGCTTCCAAGGCGTCATAGGCCACTGCCGAGGGATCGGCGCCGTGCTGTTGGCGCACCACTGGGCAGCCGGTCCGCTGGGCCCAGACCTCCAGCTGTTCAATGGCAGCGGCCCGGAAGGTGTCAGCCGCGGCCAAGAGGACCTTACGTCCCTGGCTGCTGAAGTGGTGGGCCAGTTTACCGATGGTGGTGGTCTTACCCACCCCGTTCACGCCCACCACCAGCACCACATGGGGATCGTTTTGCCGGGAGGGTTCACAGGCCGCTTCCTCTAATATGTCCTTTATCCCGCTGCGCAGGGCGTCTTTGAGCATCTGGGCGTCGCCAAGCTGGCTGCGTCCAACCTTGCCCCGCAGGTCTTCGATCAGGGCCAGTGATGTCTTAACCCCCAGATCAGCGGTGACCAGAACCTCTTCTAAATCGTCCAGCACCTCATCATCGATTTTTCGGCCCAGGGTGATCCGGTCTATGGAGCCGGATATCTTGTCCCGCGTTTTTCCCAGCCGGCTGAACATGCGGCTTAATATGCCGGTCCGGCCAGGCTCAGCCTGGGCCTGATCTTCTTCGCTTCCTGCTGAGAGGGGTTCATTTTGGTCGGGCACTTCCGGGGCATGATCCAGGCTATCAATGTCTGGGGTATTCTCATCCTGGGTCAAAGAATCCCCGGATGGTTCTGGGGAAGAAGGCGCGGTCTGGCCTTTATCGTTTTTTTCCTTTTTTTTACGGCGGAAAAAAGCCATTAACTTTTTTCACCCTTCAAAATCCTAGATTTAGGTGGCTGGTTCGGAAACTCCCCGGGCGGAAACTCTACCTGGGCCTGAAAGTCGCGTCAAGCCTCGGCTCCCCGCCCCAGCCTGCCATATTGTCCCTGGCAAGGGCGAGACCAGCGCCGATCAAAACACTTGAGGGACGATACTAAGGGTCTGGGCTTTTGGTCCCGGTTTTGTTAGGGTGATCCGGGTTTACCTGCTTCAGTTAGAAACCAACGCCTGCCCTTATTATTGGAGACGGCTTGTTTGCCTGTCATGTAGTTCCCAAGCGCATGCGCTTGCTGGTGCTGCTGTTTATCCTGGGCCTGGCCAATGCCATCCTCAGCGCCCAAGTCTACGCGGCCGGGCCCAGCCCAGCCGGTAAAATCGTGCACCTGCGGGGCCGGGTGCAGACCTATACCCAGGCGAGCCGCTCTTGGCTGCCCGCCCGGCCCGGGCAGGTCCTACTCCAAGGCGATGCCGTCAGCACCGGACCCGATGGCTGGGCCGCCCTGCTCCTGGCTGACGAGACCCTGATCCAAATAAACCGCAACAGCAAACTAATCCTGAAAAAGGTGGCCGCCACCGCCGGCTGGCTCCAAGGCCCGGCCATCAAGCCCGCCGCCCTGGACAGCGAGCGGTCCTTGTACCAGCTCGATCAGGGGGAGATCTGGCTGCGCAATAAAAATAGAAAGCCGGCCCTTGACCTGAACACCCCCACGGTGACCGCGGCGGTGCGAGGCACGGAGTTGAACCTGACTGTATCTGAAGACCGGACCGTAACCCTTACAGTCCTGGAAGGCCTGGTTGCCGCCTGGAATCAAATGGGGCGAGAGAGCATCGCCCCTGGCGAACAATTGATCGCCCGACCCGGCCAGCCCCTGCTCAAACGGCTGCTGGTGTCTCCCGGTGACGCAGTGCAATGGGTTTTAACGGTTCCGCCCTTGTTCGGCCCCCGCAACATACCCCTGGTCAGCAGTGACCAGGTGTGGCTGGCCCGGCAGGCCGGCCTCCTGCAAAACAAGCTCGAGGCCCGGCCCGGCGACCTGGGAGTCCAATTGGAGTTGGCCCAGGTGCTCAGGGATCAAGGCCATCCCCAAGAGGCCGCCGCCTTGTTCGCCGATATTTTGAGACGTCAGCCCAAGAATCCCCAGGCCCTGACAGGCCTGGCCTGGACCTGGATCGACCGCAAGCAGCCGCAAAAGGCCTGGCAGGCCTTGGCAGCGGCAGGCGGCCGTGAGCCCCTGGACTTTTTGGGCCGCGCACTCTGCCGCCTGGGCCAAGGCCAATTGGCTTTGGCCGAGCAAGAGCTGAAAAAGGGCCTCACCCGCTATCCCAATTCCGGGGCTTTGCAGGTACAGATGGCCTTTGTGGAGCTCAGCACCGGCCGCATCTCAGCCGCCCAGCGCCGGTTATCGGCCCTGATCGCGGACCAACCCGGCCAGGCCCAGGCCCTATCCCTGCTCTGTCTGGCCCACCTGGCTCAGGATGAAAAGGAAAAGGCCCGTGGCTTTGCCCAGAGGGCCGTCCAAACCGCTCCTCAAAATCCCCTTACCTGGCTGACGCTTTCACACGCCCATCAGGCATTTTTTGACCTGGAGGCAGCCCAGGAAGCCACCCAAAAGGTTCTGGAACTCCAGCCTGACTATGTATTGGCCCTGGTGAATCAAGCCAAGCT
>JASFOZ010000050.1:0-13886 GCA_050116255.1 Desulfarculaceae bacterium | reverse complement strand
GCACCCCCGCCTGGAGTCAATCACCTTAACCACCAGCAAGCTCCCGGCGGCGAAAAACAGCCTGCGCCTGGTCTTTATCGCTGATCTGCACCTGGGCCTCACCTCCAGGCTGTCCTATGTCAAGAAGGTGGCCGCCCTGATCCAGCAGGCCCGGCCCCACCTCATCCTGGCCGGGGGTGACATTGTTGACGGCCAGGGGCCGGTGGCGGACCAGGCGGCAGAAATCCTGGCCGGGCTCAAGGCGCCGCTGGGAAAATTCGCGGTGATGGGCAATCATGAAGCCTATGTGGGCTTGGCGTATTCCCAAAAATTTCTGAACAAGTGCGGCTTTAAGGTCCTGCGCGACCAAGCCCAAAACGTGGGCGGAGTATTAACCCTAGTGGGAGTGGATGATCGCAGGGAAGGCAATCCCCGCCAGTCTGAGCTCAATCTGCTAAAGTCCGTATCCAGTGACAGATACACCATTTTCATACGCCACCGGCCCTGGGTATCTCCCGGCAGCTTAGGACATTTCGATTTGCAGCTAAGCGGCCACACCCATGGGGGACAAATTTTCCCCTGGAGCCTGGCGGTAAAATCATTTTACTCACGGTACAAAGGCCTTTATGGCCTAAAGGACGGCGCCTGGCTCTATGTGAACCGGGGCAGCGGCACCTGGGGGCCGCCCATGCGGATTCTTACCCCCCCTGAAGTGACATTAATAGAGTTGGTCTCCCCCAAATCCCGGCCTCTGACGGCTGGGACTGAGGCTGCAAAACAGGCAGCTACGGAGTAAGGGGGAGATAAGCCTTCATGACCCAGGCCGTGGGTTTTGCCTCTATTAAGGAGGTCGCCCGCGGGCTCGGCCAGTCAGTTTTCCCGATACCAAACCTGAGGCCATTGCACGGCAAGATCGACACGCAATCTGTGAGGTTTGGCATGCGCCGGGCCGTCTTCAGCTGGTTTTGGCGCCAATCCCCGCATGCCGTCACCATTCCCTGTGCTTGTCTTAACCTACCTGTCAGTGTAGTTTATTAATGAAATTATTCTCAGGTCTGGCGGCATGAAAAAATAGAGCGGGAGCCGCATGATCCAGCTCTGGCCACATTGGATCGCTGCCCCTGCCCGGCTCCAGTAAGACCTTGATTATTTGGCAAGGCTGACCGCACCTATGTTTGGGATCTCTCTTAAATGGAGAATCTTTCTTTTCTATGTGGTGTTCGGGTTCATCCCCCTGGTGGCCGTCTCCATTGTTTCGGTGCAGGCCTACACCCGCTCCATCGCCACTGTGACCGAAGCTCAGGTCACCCAACTGGTTGAGCGCATAGCCTCCCAGACCAACAGCTTTTGTTATAACCTGTTCAAGGACCTGGACATACTCTCCAAGTTTCCCTATGTGCAGCTTAGTTTTCTGCAGTTTCCTTATGGCCGGACCCTGGTTTCGGTGAGTGAGAAATTGGATCTGTTCAGGATCAACTCCGGCAATTTCAGCCACCTCACCCTCTATTCCAACCAAGGGCTGGTGGTGGCCAGTGCGCCGGCCAACGCCAAACCGCAACCTGGCTTAGAGTTGAACCCGCAGCAGGTCTCAGCGCTGGGCAGACATGATTACTTTCATCTGGAGTTAACCAGCAAAAGTCCACCCCATATATTATTCTTCAAGCGGGTGTATGATTACCGCGACCCCCAACGGCCGGTGGGCCTGGTTTCAGGGGCAGTGCCCTTGGAGCGCTTTGTGGGGTTCACCAAGAAGCTGAGCCTGGGAGAGGGCATCCAAAAAAGCATCATTAACGCCAAGCAGGAGGCGGTCTTCGCACAAAAGGCCGCACCCAAAGCCCGGAATGCCTCATACGAGCAAGCCAGGACCTACTCGGCCCCGGTTCCGCTTCTGGACTGGCGGATTGTGGTCAGCATTCCCGAAGAGGTCTTATTCAAGGATGTAAACCAACTGAAATTCAACATCTTCGCCTTTGCCGCCATTGTGGCCTTTGTGGCCATTGCCGCTGCCCTGATATACAGCCGCGTGGCCATAAAACCCTTGCGCAAAATCATCGCCGGGACCAAAGAGTTTGCCGCGGGCAATCTGGATCACCGCATCGAATTAAAATACGGCGTGGAGACCAGGCAGTTGGCTGACGAGTTCAATCTCATGGCCAACCAGCTCAAAGAAAGGGAACGCCAGCTCATGGAGGTGGGCAAACTGGCCTCAGTGGGCCTGTTGTCGGCCGGCCTGGCCCACGAGGTGAAGAATCCATTGGCAGCCATAAAGACCAGCGCCCAGGTGGTGCATCGGCACAGTCAGGACGAGAACACCCGCAACCTCACCCAGGGCATATCCGAGGAGGTGGACCGCCTCAATAAGATCGTCACCGACCTTCTCAGCTTTTCACCACCCCGGCCCTCCCGCAAGACCAAGTGCAACCTGGCCGAGGTGGTTGACCATTCCCTGGGGCTTATCAAGGCTGAAATAAACCAAAAAAAAGTGCAGGTGATCAAGCAGGTGCAAAGTTTCTATGCCCAGGTGGATTCCGACCAGATGATTCAGGTGCTTCTCAACTTGCTCTTAAACGCCCTGGCGGCGGTGGAGCCTCAAAAGGGGGAAATCCGAATCGAGTCCAGCCTTGGTCAAAACGGCGAGAGGGTGCTGACCATCGCCGACAACGGCCACGGCATCCCCGAGGAAAAACTCTCCGGAATCTTTGACCCCTTTTTCTCTCTTTCCAAGGAAGGCACCGGTTTGGGGCTTTCCATAGTTCACACCCTCCTAACCCAGAATGAAGTGAAGATAAGCGTCTCCAGCCGTGTGGATGAAGGCACCACCTTCACGCTTAGGTTCAAATCGGCTGGTGGCGGGGAACAAGAGGTGGCCCGTGGCTGAGATCGCCATTGTGGACGACGAAAAAAACCTGGTCAACTCGCTGAACCTGGAACTCACCGAAATGGGGCACCTGGTCCGCCCCTTTCTTAAGGCCCAGCCCTTTTTAGACTACCTGAAGACCACTGAGCCGGATCTGGTGTTTCTGGACCTGAAGCTTCCGGATATAAACGGCTTAGAAGTCCTGCACGAGGTGGTCAACGCCACCAGCAACTACATCCCCACCATAATCATCACCGCCCACGGCAATATGGAGTCCGCCATCCAGGCCTTGAAGGGGGGCGCCTTTGATTACATCAACAAGCCTTTTGACCTGGATGAAATTTCTATCCTCATTGACAAGGCGCTCAAGAAGGTAAGGCTGCTAAGGGAGGTGGAGCACCGCCGGGAGCGGGATTACAAGGGGGCGCGGCTTGATCAGTTCATCGGCAGCAGCCCGCCGGTGATACGCCTTTTGGAAATGGTGCAAAAGCTCACCGCCGTGGACAACACCACGGTCCTCCTCCTGGGGGAAAGCGGCACCGGCAAGGATCTTTTGGCCAAGGCCATCCATAACCTAAGCGCCCGGGCCTCCCGCCAGTTCATTGAGGTGAATTGCGCCTCTTTTCCGGAGAACCTTTTGGAGAGCGAGCTGTTCGGTTATGAAAAGGGTGCCTTCACCGACGCCAAACAGCGCAAGACCGGCCTGGTGGAATTGGCCGACGGCGGCACCCTTTTCTTGGACGAGGTGGGCGATATGCCCCTTTCCCTCCAGGCCAAACTGCTCCGTTTTCTGGAAAACAAGTCATTCCGGCGGGTGGGGGGAACCTCCCAGATCAAGGTGGACGTGCTGATCATTTCGGCCACCAACCGCAACCTGGAATCGGCGGTGGAGGACAAAAGCTTCCGCAAGGACCTGTACTACCGGCTCAATGTGGTGCCCCTTAACGTTCCTCCCCTGCGCGAGCGCGGCGAGGACATCATGACCATAACCCAGCATTACCTGGACCATTTTTCGCACAAGTTCCGCAAGCCCATAGTGCAGGTCACCGGCCAGGCCCGCGAGGCCCTGTTGTCCTATGCCTGGCCCGGCAATGTCCGCGAGCTGAAAAACCTTATGGAACGCCTGGTTATCCTTTGCAACGACGGCGTCATCGACCTGGAGATTCTGCCCACGGTTATCCAGGAACAATATGCCCAAAGGGACGCGGCCGCGCCTGGCCGGACCTTGCCGGACTCCCCTCTGGAGCACAAGCTGTCGGCCTTTGAAAAAGAGCTCATCAGCCAGGCCCTGGCCCAGGCCGGCGGCGTTAAAACCGAGGCGGCCCAGATTCTGGGCATCAGCCGCTTCGCCCTCTTGCGCAAAATCAAGCGCCTCTTCGGCCACCAGAACGAGCCGGCCTAAAAAGCCGGCCAGCCGTTACCAAAGCGCACGCAATGTGCGCCTTCCGCACGAATTTCTGCCCGCTTAATTTTCCCGCCTAAGCCCTCTTATAAGATTGCCCCATACAAATAAATGTAATCGTTACCATTTTTAACTAATTTTAACGCGCCTTGTTTTTGTGTGGCCTGGCATGTCTCTTGCCTTAATAAGTCCAAGGCCTTTAATTGCACTCGCTTAACCATCACAAAAAGGGAGGGTACGTATGAGGAAGTTTGCCATAACCGGCCTGGCCCTGCTAATGGGGCTGACCCTGCTCGGCGGTACAGCCTTGGCAGGACCCACCATGGACAAAATCGAAAAAACCGGGGTGATGAAGGTGGGCTTTAGGGAAGGCTCTATTCCCTTTGCCTTTGTGGATCCCAAGGTGGGCAAACATGTGGGCTTTTCCGTGGATATGGCCCATCTCATCGCCGAGTATCTGGGTAAGCGTTTCGGCAAGAAGATCGAGATCAAACCTTTCACCGTAACCCCCAAGACCCGCATCCCCATGGTGGTCAACGGCACCATAGACGTGGAAACCGGCTCTACCACCTACACTGCCAAGCGGGAGGAAGTGGCCGACTTCAGCCTGATCTTCTTCTTCTCTGAGACCACTTTCCTGGTGCCCAAAGACTCGGGCATCAAGACCTTGACTGATTTAAACGGCAAGATCGTGGGCGGCGCCCGCGCCACCACCAACCTCAAGGCGGTGCAGGACCTCGTCAAAGAGGGCAAGTTCAAGCCCAAGGACATAGTGGTCACCGAGACCCACCCCCAGGGCATGCTGGCCCTTAAGAGCGGAAAGATCGACGCCTACACCACAGACCGCAGCCTGCTCGAGGGCCTGCGCATGAAGGATCAAAACCCGGACAAGTGGATGACGGTGGACTTTGCCATCGCCTACGAGCCCTATGCCTACATCATGCGCGAGAATAACTCCGATTTCCGCGATTTCGTAAACAACACCATTTTATGGTCCATCAAGACCGGCAAGTTCTTTGAGCTGTATGAGAAATGGATGGGCCCCAAGGGCGTAGTGCCCATCAAGATGTCGCCCGCCTACAAGGACTACCTGCAAATGATCGTCTACCCCATCAGCGACGGCTGGTGGAAAAAGAAATAGTTTAAGCTAGGCGGCCGGAGGGCGTCCCTCTCCGGCCGCAACCTCTATCCAGGAAAGCAGCAACAGGAGATTCAAAATGGGCCTGGCCTATGAATTCGACTGGAGCGTGCTCTGGCGCAACCCCTACGGCATCTGGCTGCTCAAAGGCCTGGGCCTGACCATTGTCATCGGCCTCTGCGCCTGGGTTATCGCCCTGGCCTTGGGCATAGCCATCGGCACCCTGCGCATCACCCAGTACCGCATCCTGCGTTTTTTCGGCACCCTCTATGTGGAGGTGCTGCGCAACATCCCCCTGTTGGTGCAGCTATTCTTTTGGTTCTATGCCGGGCCCATGCTCTTTGGCCCCACCCTGTCGCGGGAAATCAACCGGTTCAGCGGCCTGAATATTTATGTGGCCATAATCGGCCTGGGGCTGTACACCGCCTCCCGGGTGGCGGAGCATGTGCGCGCCGGTTTCGCCTCCATCAACCGCGAACAGTACCAGGCGGTGCTCTCCACAGGGATGTCACAGGTGCAGATGTACCGGTATGTGATCATCCCCTATGCCCTGCGCCTGATCATGCCCCCCTTGACCACCGAGTTTCTGACCATATTTAAAAACACCTCGGTGGCCATGACCATCGGCGTGGCCGAGCTCACCTTCCAGAGCTATCAAATCGACGCCGAAACCTTCCACGGCCTGGAAGCCACCACCGGCGCCATGATCGTGTACCTGCTGTTGGGCATGACCGTGGTGCGGGTGATGGGATTGGTGGAAAAAAAATACAAAATCCCAGGCCTGATCGGGAGGTAGCCCATGTTCGACGTCATTGCGCGCAACTTCTCCTTTCTCATGGGCGGCCTGTTGGTGACGGTTCAATTATCGGTATTGGCCTTGCTGGGCGGCATCATCTTGGGGATGTTGGTAGGCCTGGCCCGGCTCTCCAAAAAGCCCTGGATATACTATCCGGTGACCGCCTATGTAAATTTCCTGCGCAACATCCCCCTGATCCTGGTCATATTCTGGTTCTACTTTGTGATGCCCATAATCGTGGGCGAGGCCATCGATCCCTTCACCTCGGCGGTGGTGTCGTTCATCGTCTTTGAGGCCACCTACTTCGGCGAAATCTTCCGGGCCGGATACCAGACCATCAGCACCGATTTGATCAACGCCTCCTACTCCACCGGCATGACCTACTGGAAGACGGCCCGTTACATCACCATTCCCATAGCCTTCCGCCGCATGCTCCCCAGCCTGATTACCCAGTCCATTGTCACCTTCCAGGACACCAGCCTGGCCTTTGTGATCGGGCTGCAAGAACTGGTGCGTCGGGCCTCCATAGTGGACAATATGGAAGTGCGCTCCATCGAGCTTTATAGCTTCGCGGCCTTGGTCTATTTCATAGTCTGCTACATCGGCTCACGCACCAGCCGCCACTTTGAGGAAAAAAGCAGAAAGGCCAACATCCTATGATCCAGATAAAGAACGTCAGCAAATGGTTCGATGATTTCCAGGTTTTAAAGGACATCAACGAAACCATCGAGCGCGGCCAGACCATGGTCATCTGCGGCCCCAGCGGCTCCGGCAAAAGCACCCTCTTGCGCTGCATAAACGGTTTGGAGCCCTACCAGAAGGGCGAGGTCATCGTGGACGAGGTCTCTCTCAGCGACCCCAAGGTGAACCTGTACAAGCTCAGGGAAAAGATCGGCATGGTCTTCCAGCGTTTTGAACTGTATCCCCACATGACCGCTCTGCAGAACATTACCTTGGCCCCCATAAAGGTGCGCAAATGGTCCCGCAAAAAGGCCGAGGCCAAGGCCATGGAGCTATTGGAGCGGGTGGGAATCCCGGAAAAGGCCGGGTCTCATCCTGCCAACCTCTCTGGAGGCCAGCAGCAGCGGGTGGCCATTGCCCGCTCTTTGGCCATGGAGCCAAGCTATATGATGTTTGACGAGCCCACCTCGGCCCTGGACCCGGAGATGATAAAAGAGGTCCTGGACGTTATGATAGATCTGGCCAAGGGCGGGATGACCATGCTCTGCGTAACCCATGAGATGGGGTTCGCCCGCGAGGTGGCTGACGAGATTATCTTCATGGATGAAGGCGCCATTGTGGAGAGGGGGACCTATGAGGAGTTTTTCAACAATCCCAAGACGGACCGGGCCAGGAACTTCCTGGACCAGATATTGGACTAGCCAAAGGGGGCGGCGGCAATGTCCGAGAAAGTGATCGGCGTTCTGGGGGGCATGGGCCCCGAGGCCACGGTGGATTGCTTTGCCAAGATCATCGCCAACACCCCGGCCCAGCAGGATCAGGAGCACCTGCGGGTGATCATCGACTCCAACCCCAAGGTGCCCGACCGCACCGCCGCCATTTTGGATCATGGCGCCTCCCCCCTGCCCGCCCTGGAGCAAGGTTGCCGGGCCTTGGAGCAGGCCGGGGCGGATTTCATCATCATCCCCTGCGTGACCGCCCACTACTTTCTGGATGAGCTCAAACCGCGCACCTCCTTGCCTATCCTCTCGATCTTGGACGCCGTGGCCGAGGCTGCCGCCGCCCATGACCCGCCGCTCAGGAAGTTGGGTCTGATGGGCACCAACGGCACCCTAAAAAGCGGGATCTTTCAAAAGCGCCTGGCCGCTGAGGGAATGGAGGTGTTGGTCTGCAGCGCAGAGGTTCAACAGCGGGTAATGGACGCCATATACGACCTTAAAAGCGCGGCCTCCTCCCGCAGCCGCGAGCAGATCACGGCTGAGATGATCTTGGCCTCCCAGCATTTGATTGACCAGGGGGCTCAAGGCATCATCGCCGGCTGCACCGAGATTCCCCTGGCCTTGAGTCAAAAACACCTGCAAGTGCCCTACTTTGACTCGCTGTTGGTTTTGGCCCGGGCGGCCATCGTCAGGGCCGGGCGCGAACCGCTTCCTCAAACGACTTTCTGACAAATCCAAGGAGAATGTCATGGACCTAACCCGTTTTCCCCGCAGGCGTTACACCCTCTACCAAACCCCCATCGAGGAGCTTAAGAACCTAAGCAGCCTTTTAGGCGGGCCCACCATTTACATAAAACGGGACGATCAGTTGGGCCTGGCCGGCGGCGGCAACAAGACCCGCAAGCTGGAGTTTTTGGTGGCCGACGCCCTGGCCCAGGGCTGCGACACCCTCATCACCTGCGGCGCGGTCCAGTCCAACCACTGCCGGCTCACCCTGGCCGCCGCCTGCAAAGAGGGCATGAAATGCCGCCTGGTGCTGGAGGAGAGGGTGCCAGGAACCTATGACTCCAACGCCACCGGCAACAATTTCCTTTATCAGCTAATGGATGTGGAAAAAATCCGGGTATTGCCCGCAGGCTCGGACATGCTGGCGGAGATGCAGGCCGAAGCCGAGGAAGTGGCCGGCGAAGGCCGCAAAGCCTATGTGATCCCAGGCGGGGCCTCCAATCCGGTGGGGGCCCTGGGCTATGTTGCCTGCGCCCAGGAGATAACCAGCCAGATATTCGAGGCAGACCTGCACATAGACAGGGTAATCTGCGCCAGCGGCAGCGCCGGCACCCACGCCGGCCTGGTCACCGGCTTTACGGGCAGCAACACCCCCATCCCGGTGGTGGGCATTAACGTCAGCCGCCCCAAGGAAATCCAGGAAAAGCTGGTCTATGAGTTGTCCCAAAAGCTCTTTGAGTATATGGGCCTCGAGCCCGCCGTAACCCCCCAGGATGTGCTCTGCTTCGGAGATTATGTGGGTCCGGGTTACTCACTGCCCACAGATGAGATGGTGAAGGCGGTGGAGATTCTGGCCCGCAGCGAAGCCATCTTGCTGGACCCGGTTTATACAGGCAAGACCATGGCCGGACTCATCGACCTGGTGCAAAAGGGCTTTTTCAAGGCCCAGGAGAAACTTCTTTTCGTTCACACCGGAGGTTCGCCGGCGCTTTATCACTACCTGAATTACTTCCGGAGTTGAGCCTGCGCCTTGAAAATTATGAGGGTGGAACCCGGCAGAAAATGAGCCCGCCCGGTTCGCGAGGCGGGCTTTATACTGTGCATTTACCGGGGCATTGGATAAAGTCAAAGGCGTGATAAACCCGGGCCGCCTTTTCAAATTCCGAAGGGGTCAACCGGTGTGGGGGCAGGGACTGGGCCATTTGCTCCAGGCGCCGCGGCCCTGGAATGGCGACAAGCCCGGTTTCCAGCACCTGCCCGGAAGCGGTGTCGAGCAACTCGGCGTCATCGCCGTTGCAGACCGCCGCCAGAGGCACCCAAGGATCGCAAAGAAGGCGGGCGGCGGCCACGGTTTCCTTCTCGCGCGTCACCAAAGATCCCCGGCGGCAGGTGATTAATAAAAGCGGCCGCCCTGCCAGGCTTATCAGCAGGTCGGCCTTAACACACAAACATTCACCGCGCCAGGTCAGGTTGCGCTCTTTATCCACCTCCACCTGGCCGCGCTCATAGCCCAGATCAAGTAGAAGGCGCTCGGTAGCCTGGCGAATATACTCATCATCGCTGTAAGGCAGCGGCCTGCCGGTGATTAGATCTGTTTCCTCGGCCATGGCGGCCTCAGCTGCTATCTCCCCACCGCACGCATAACCTCGGCGGCGATATTGTTCAAGGACATGACCTTCTGCACCGCCCCCATCTCGTATGCGGCCTTAGGCATGCCGTAGACCACGCAAGAGGCCTCATCTTGCCCTATGGTGTCAGCCCCGGCGCCTTTCATAAGTTGCAGGCCTTCGGCGCCGTCAGCCCCCATTCCGGTGAGGATCACACCCACCGCGTTGGCCCCGGCTGCCTGGGCCACCGAGCGAAAGAGCACGTCCACCGCCGGCCGCTGGTGATGCACCATGGGGCCGGTCTTAACATTGACGTAATAGCGGGCGCCCGACCGCCTGAGCAGCATATGAAAGTTGCCGGGCGCTATCAGGCAGCGGCCGGGATAGACCGAGTCGCCGTCCTTGCCTTCGCGTACTTCAAAGGCGCAGAGGCCGTCCAGGCGTTCGGCAAAGGCGGTGGTGAAACGCGGAGGCATATGCTGCACCACCACAATGCCGGGCACAGTGGCCGGTAAGCGGGTGAGCACTTCTTTGATGGCCTCGGTGCCGCCGGTGGAGGCTCCGATGGCCACTATCTTGTGGGTGAGGTCCAGTTTGGTGGATGCCAGACGCTGGGGCGGGCCGGCGGCGCTGCTGGGTTTGGTGGCCAAAGGCCGGGCCCGGGCCGCCGCCCTGATCTTCTCGGCCAACTGCTCTGTCATCTCTCCCACTGAATAGGCGCCCCCCGGCTTGGACAAAACCTCCACCGCGCCGGCCTCAATGGCCTGCAAGGCCATGGTGCCGCCTTTTTGGGTCAGCGAAGAAAGAATGATTACCGGCATGGGCCGATGCTGCATGATCTTGCGCAGAAAAGTGATGCCGTCCATGCGCGGCATCTCCACATCAAGGGTCATGACGTCGGGGTTCAATTGCAAGATGCGGTCGCGGGCCACAAAGGGATCAGTGGCGGTGCCTACCACCTCAATGTCAGGAACCTTGGCCAGAGCCTTGCTCAGGACAGAGCGAACCACGGCTGAGTCGTCAACAATAAGGACCCTTATGGGCCCACTTTTTTTCAAAGCCATACTGTTTGTCTCATAGGCAGGCTTGGGTTCGTTGTTAATATAATGTCCACGGTTATTTTTAGTTGTCCTGGATGTGCCAGCCCACCAACAAAGGCTTCCCTTCCACATCAAAGGAAATACTTTGTTGTGTCTGGTTAACGGCCTCACCTAGAGTCTGTTGCGGCACCGGTTCGGCATGGGGCAGACCCATCTTCCATTCACCCTTCTCGTCCACTAAGGTGAGTACGCTCCCCACTACTATGTTGAGCATCTCTCCATAAGCGTCCAGGATGTCTTCGGATGATACATCTTCCGGCTCGCTGGACAATATGTTGGCCGCCAGTTCCCTGGCCACATCCGAGGGAGCCCAGACCCAAAAGCGGACACTTTGCTCAGGCCGGCTCACCTCAACCCATCCTTCGGTCCAACCTTCGGCCGAAGAATTCCTTATTCCTTCTAGAATCTCCGAATCTTCCTCAGGCACCATGAAAAACATGGTGCTAAAGGCTTCAGAAATCGAGTCCCTCAGGGCTTTCGTCCATTTCTCTTCCATCAGGCTCCCCTATGAACAAGCTGAGTATCTTGCGCAAACCCTCTGGCTGAAAGGGCTTCACCACATAACCCCGCGCCCCCAACCCCAAGGCCTCGCGCAGGCGCTCTTTACGGCCCTCGGTGGTCACCAGGATGAAGCATCTCGGAACCCTGTCTTCATCGTGCAGATTCTGTAAAAGCTCCAAACCGGTCATCTCGGGCATATGCAGGTCGCTTAGGACGACATCGATGTCGTCGTGCTGGCGCAATATCTCCAGCGCCTCCAGGCCGTTCTCGCCCTCAAAGGTCTCGCTCACTGCAAAACCCGCCGCCGCCAAGGTTTTCTTGATGACCGCGCGCATAGCCTTTGAGTCATCTACGATCAACACACGTAAGGGCATGGCACCACTCCCACAACGGGCCTCACTGGGCCAGACTGAGTAGGTCCTCGGCGTTATCGATAATATCCTTCACCTCAAGCAACAGCTCCGCCACATCGCGTGACTTAAGATTCAACTCCTTTAAAAGTCCGGCCGGCATCGGCACCGCCAATCCTACCGCCCCGCGCCCGACTCCCACCGTGGTGACCAACAGATTGGACAGGGCCACTAAACTGGTTAGAAGGCGATCTTCGGTGGTTATCTCCGGAGCGTGATGAAAGGCAATCGCCCGGGCAATAGGTTCGGGAAAATTCCAATGGCGGGCCACCAGGGCCCCCAACAGAGCATGGTCCACTCCCAGAACCTCACGTTCGGCCTCAACGAAACTTTTTCCTTCCTCTATGACCAGCTTTTCAATTCGGGAGAATTCTTCCTTGACGTACTGGCTTAATATTAGTTTGCCCACGTCGTGAAGAAGGGCCGCGGTGAAGAGAGTCGGAACCTCCTTGTATTTGCGCTTTTCGCCCAGGCTCTGAGCCATAAGAGCCACGGCCATACTGTGCCGCCACAGCTCCCCGCTGGCCAGCCGGTATCCTTCATGGGATTTCTTGTACACGCCCACCACCTGGCTGGTAAGCACTATATCCACCACGGCATTAGTGCCTAAATAGGTCAAAGCCTCTTGCAGAGAGGAGACTTTGCGCCGCAAGCCATAATAGGGAGAGTTGCACATTCTTAAAACATGGGCGGTGACGCCGGGATCGAGCCGCACCGTTTCCATCAAAGCCTTGAAAGAAAAGTTGGGGTCGCTGACCAGCTGCAGCACCTGCTGGGCAACCCGGGGCGCAGCCGGCAAATGGTCCACCTGGGACAATATCTGCTTAACCACGCTCACAGCGTCTTGACCTCCCTGCCGTTGGTCTTCACCCAAATGCGACCGTCATCAACCGATATGCCCACCGTACGGTTGACATTGCCTCCTATATCTTCGGCGTCTACCAGCACATTATTGCGCCAAAAAATCTTTCTTATGGCAGTATAGTTGCGCTTACCGATATTGAAATGCCCCGAAGCGTCCATCACTTGGCTTCCCCCCACCAGCACCACCCGCATACGGCCCTTTTTAGCTCCCATGTTGTAGGCGGAACGGAAAAGAAGCGGAAGGCCGGTGTCTGCAAACACAGCGGGTTGTTTTTTCGCCCTCACCGGATTGAGATTGGATTCGGGCAGCATAATATGTAAAAGGCCAGCCACCGCCGCCACGGGATCATAAACAACCACTCCCACACAAGAACCCAGGGAAAAGGTTACCAATTCTACGTTTTTCTTATTGGATACGGCCACATCGCCGACGCCAACGGTGATTCTCTGGGCCAATTCAGGTTCCTTTCCGGTATACCGCCGGGCGCACGAACTTCAGCGGATGTTGTATTCCTGTCAGGCTTTCGGCATGGCCCACAAAAAGAAAGCCTCCCGGAGTGATGTTTGAGCAGATTTTATTGACCAAGTTTTCCCTGGTCGGCTTGTCAAAATAAATCATCACGTTTCGGCAAAAGACTATGTGAAAAGGTTGGTCAAATTGAAAGGGGTCCATCAGGTTGAATCTCTGGAATTGGACCATCCTGCGCACTTCCGGACGCACCCGGGCGTGCCCCTGCCAGCGGTTGACGCCGCGCTGAAAATAGCGGGTTAAGATAGGACGGGGAATGCCCGCCACCTTGTCGAGCCCGTATACGCCGTTTTGGGCTTGGTTCAACACCTTGGTGCTGAGATCGGAAGCAAGGATGGTAGTGCCGCGCCGTCTCCAGGTGTCCTGGTTTTCCAAAAGGACTATCGCCAGGGTGTAAGGTTCTTCGCCGGTGGAGCAGGCCGCTGACCAGATGCGCAGCGGGTTTCCGTTTCCGCATAGCTTATCCAATTTGGGCAGTATATGATCGGCCATGTATTCGAAGTGCTGCGATTCCCTGAAAAAATCGGTCTTGTTGGTGGTGATGCAATCCATGAAGCCCACCAGCTCTTGGCCAGTG
>JASFOZ010000049.1:0-14014 GCA_050116255.1 Desulfarculaceae bacterium | reverse complement strand
GGATTACGCTATTTATGAACAGACCGCCTATATTCTCATGGGCATGATGACGCTGAGATAGCCGGGGTCACCCTCGCCAGTGACCACACAGGGGTTTTGCTCGTCAAAAAAGCCTAATTTTATGTCTTCAGAGCGCATGGCTCCGCAAAGGTCCAAGAAGTAGCGGGCGTTAAAACCTACATCAAAGGTTTCGCCCTCATAGTCCATCTCCAAGGCCTCTCTGGCCTGTCCCAGGTCGGGATTCTGGCTTTCAATCTCCAACAGGCCTTCCTTGAACTGCAGGCGCACTCCCTGGAAACGGTCCGTAGCCAGGATGGCCACGCGGCGCAGAACATCACCAAAGGCCTGGCGGTTTACAATGCAGTTGAGTTTGAGCTTTTTGGGGATCACCACCTCATAGTCCGGGAAGTTTCCTTCCTGCATGCGCAGTACCAAGGTGACCTCCTCTTTTTGCACCACGGCGAAATTCTGATTCAGACCCAGTATTATCTCTCCGCCGTCTTCCGCCAGTCTGCGCATCTCAGAGACCCCTTTGCGGGGAATAATCACGCCCTGTTCCAGTTCAAAATCATCCAGCCCGGGAACATCGCGGTCCACCATGGAGAGCCTGTGCCCGTCTGTGGATACAAAGCGCAAGCGGGCTCCTTCGTCCAGCCTTCTCTTTTGCACGTAAAGGCCGGCCAGATTAAAGCGGGTGTCCTCTTGGGAAATGGAAAAGAAGGTCTTTTCGATCATTTCCTCCAACACTTCGCCGCTGAAAGTAAGCTCTGGGATCCCGTCTACTTCGGGCATCTGGGGGAAATCATCAGCTGGAAGGCCCACCAGTTCGAAGTTTGCCCTGCCGCCGGAGAGGTGCAGATATGAGTTTTCCTTCTCCTTGAGATAGGCTTCTTCTGAGGGAAGTTCTTTTACGATTTCAAAAAATTTACGGGCAGGTACGGTCAAGCTTCCGGGCTTGGCGATTCTGGCGGGATACTTGCCTTCGAAGCTGATCTCCAGGTCAGTGGCCCTAAGGGTGATATTGTCTTCTTCCGCTTCCATCAACACATTGGACAGTATCGGCATGGAGGTCTTCTTCTCTACTACAGCCTGCGTCTTGGCCAATCCCTTGACCAGATCCTCCTTGCGCACGGTTAGTTCCATTGATCAACACCCCTTTGTTTAGTGACCTTATCTGGTGGCTACCATACCCCAATTTCCCTTTATCTGGCAAGCAATAGGCTGCCATTCCCTTTGTTAAAAGAATCATTTTGCTATGTCAAATATATCTTCAGTATCAAAGGACTTGAGGTGTACTTGCCCGCTGCTGAAATCGCTTTCAGTATGGCAAAGATAAAAAAACGACCTAGCAAGAGTTGTTTTTGAAAAAGGGCCTGATGAAATGATCTTTAGCTTTAAAAATATTATAGGAATATAAAATAATAATAAAAATAAAGGGCGGTGGAAATGTGGAAAAGACGAAAAAAACACTGAAAATATTAAAAAATTTTTTCTAAAAAAATTAACTTTGTATGAGACTTTCCACCACAGGGCCGGGAGCGAACCTGTCTTTCAACTAGAATTCAACTCCTTTTCCTGTATGGACTCGCGTTCGACAAGAGTCCTTTCCACCGTTCTTACCCGCTCCTTTAGTTCAGGATCCCGGTCCAGCTGGTCCTTAAGCTTCTTAGCGCCCTTTACAATGGTGGAATGGTCTTTGCCCCCCAAGAGTCTTCCAATCTCTGGATATGAGGCGCTGGTCATCTTGCGTATAAGGTACATGGCCACTTGACGCGGCTGGCTGATTTCCCTTGTTTTACGGGATCCCTTTAGGTCGGAGATCTTTACCCCAAAATTGGCCGCCACCGCTCTTAGCACATCGTCAGGGCTCACCTTTCTTTCGCCAGCCATGGGGGTGACCACCTGCCTGGCCAGATCCAGGTTGAGTTCTTGTCCCCGGAAACGGCTGACCGCAATGACCCGGTTTAAGTATCCTTCCAGCACCCTGATATTGGATTCCGGCTGCTGGGCCAGATAAAAAGCCACCTTCTTGGATATCTCCAGGCCACGCTCAGAGGCCTTGCGTTGTAAAATAGCTACCTTGGTTTCTTCGTCCGGTGGTTGAAGATCTGCCAGCAAGCCCCACTCAAAACGGGTTCTAAGCCGCTTTTCCAGGCTGGGAATCTCCCTGGGCATCTTGTCGCTGGTGACCACGATCTGTTTACCCGCCTCAAACATGGTGTTGAAAATATGAAAGAGTTCTTCCTGGGTGCGCTCTCTGCCCGCCAAAAACTGGACGTCATCCAACAACAGGCAGTCAAGCTGGCGGTATTTTTCCTTAAAGCTGTGGATGCCCTCGTAACGCACGGCATGGATCAACTCGTTGGTGAAGGATTCCAAGGAGGAATAAAGCACCTTTTGGGAAGGCCGCCTCTCCAACAGATAGTTGCCCACTGCGTGCAATAAATGGGTTTTTCCCAGCCCGGCCCGGCCAAATACGAAAAGCGGGTTATATTGTCTTCCCGGGTTTTCGGCGACTGCCATACAGGCGGCCTGAGCCAGGTCATTACAGGGTCCCACCACAAAGGTGTCAAAGGTATAACGCCGGCTCAAAGGGTTGGCCCATTTGGATGCGGGCTTTTTTTTGGGTGTGGGGGAGGGTGTGCCTTGCTCCTGGGGCTTGCTTTCAAACACCAGGGGCAGGCCGGTATCCAGTATCCCGGCCAAGGCCTGTTCCAAAACCAAGCGGTAGCGTTCTTGAATCCAATCGGCGTAAAAATGATTGGGCACCACCATAACCGCCCGGGAATTTTCAATTTTAAGATCTAAAGGTGCAAACCAGATTTGAAATTCCTCTGGGCTCAATGCCTGCTTGAGCCGGCGGCTTACTTTTTCCCAGATATTTTCGGGTGACAAAACGGCCTCAATAAAAAAGAAGAACCTTTGAAATTAAAATTTTTGGGCCCAATAGGCACAAGGCGGAAATGTTGGGGCAGCCTGAGGGAATAGGGCCATGTCTATTTTTTAAGGTAATACACCCAGGAAAAGGTTTGCAACCAACTTCTCCGCAGCCAACACCCCAAACAAAAAAAAGCATCATTATTTTAATATCGGTAAGTTGTGGTTAGGCCTTAACCGTCTTTGGCCCCCTTTCTGGTGAAAGAACATAATGCCTTTAAATAATTGACAATTTTACGGTGGTCCGAAGCGACATGATAATTATTTACAATTAAAAAAAGGTCTTAGACCTGATATGGGGAGCGGTTTTTCATATATGGTTTTTTGTAAAACCTCCGTCTGCGGCTGTGTTGACAGTAGGCAGGGGTTCCTCTAAGTTTGTTTTTTAGTATAAAAGTCAGCGTAGTTAGCTAAACAGGAGAAAAGCCTTGAGTTTTACCATTGCGGTGGCAGGTAAGGGAGGTGTGGGTAAGACCACGGTTGCCGGGTTGCTGGTCAGGTATCTGGTTGAAAAGGGTATGGTTCCGGTCCTGGCGGTTGATGCGGATGCCAACAGCAATCTTAACGAGGTATTGGGTCTGGATCTTGATGCCACCCTGGGAGATGCCCGCGAGGAGATGAAGTCCGGCCAAAGCCAGGGAATGACTAAAAATCTTTTTATCGAAATGCGTGTGAATCAGTGCCTGATGGAATCAAAGGGCTTTGATCTCATAGCCATGGGCCGCCCCGAAGGAGCGGGCTGCTATTGCGCCGCCAATCACCTTTTGACCGAGTGCATGGATAAGCTGGCAGATAATTATAAATATCTAGTAGTGGATAACGAAGCGGGAATGGAGCATATCTCCCGGGTCACCACTCAGGCGGTGGATTTATTATTGGTGGTCAGCGACCCCAGCAAAAGAAGCCTTACCGCTGCCGGCAGAGTTCAACAGTTGGCAAAAGAGATGAAGATACTTAAGGGTCCGTGCTGGCTGATACTTTCCATGGTGCGCGGCGAGCCGGCCCCTGCCCTGCTTAAGACGGCGGAAGACCTGGGCCTGGAGCTGGCCGGTTCTATTCCAGATGACGAACAGTTGGCTTCTTTTGACCTGGAAGGCAAGCCCACCAGCCAGCTGCAGGCGGACAACCCCGTAGTCAAGGCGGCATATTCCATCTATGAAAAAGTCATACCGAACACATAGGCACCCTGGTCGAAAAAACCTTAAATCTAAATGCCTTGGACCAATACTCACCGCTTTTTTCTTGACTCTTTTTCACTATTGTACTACCTTTGACCGTGCTTTTAGGGCTTGAATGGCTAACAGCCCAATATAGTTAAACAGTCGCTGACCTGCGGGGAATAAAAAGGCATGACCGCAGGTGTATGTCAAACCGCGCCTGAAGACGCGGAGGCACTGCTTGACCTGCCGCCGGATCGGCTTGTGAAAAATAGCGCTCCCAAAAAGCGCCTTTTGGCTCCAAAAAGCAAAACTCGCCAAACCCAGAGCCATTTTTCCATCAAGCAAATTCCCGCGGGCGGTGCCCTGACCAGCGAGGTATGAAAACCTCTTTTTAAGCGGGAGGGATTTGCAGTGGCGTTTGAACCTACCAAAATCTCCTACACCGGTAACATCATGGAGGTCACCCTAGGCCAGAACAAGACCGTCACCGTTGGTGGGGAGAGTAGCTATCCTTTCCATACCTTTGAAGGCCAGATGCCGAACCGCCCCGTACTGGCCATGGAGGTGTGGGACATGGAGCCGGACGACTGGCCTCAGGCCTGCTCAGAACCTTTTAGCGATGTTCTGGGCGATCCCGGAGCCTGGGCCAAGAAATGTGTGGACGAGTACGGCGCCGAGGCCATCGTCCTTCAACTCAAATCCACAGACCCCAATGGCCTGGACGCCCCTCCGGAGAAGGCCAGCGAGGCGGTGGGCAAGGTCCTGGTTGCCGTTGACGTTCCCCTCATAATCTGGGGCTCGGCCAACGCCAATAAAGACGCCGAGGTATTAAAAAAGATCGCCGAGGACCACGAGGGAAAGAATCTGCTTTTGGGTCCAGTGGACGAAGACAACCACAAGGCGGTGGGGGCGGCTGCCCTGGGATTCGGACACTCCTTGATCTCCAGTTCGCCCATTGACATAAACCTGGCCAAGCAGCTCAATATCCTTTTGGGCAACCTGGGCGTGCCCATGGAAAAGATCATTATCGACCCCACCACCGGCGGCCTGGGCTATGGCATGGAATATTCTTATTCGGTCATGGAACGCATCCGCATGGCCGCCTTGGTGCAGGAGGATGACAAGCTGGTGCTGCCCATGATCAATAACGTGGGCAACGAAGTCTGGAAATCCAAAGAGGCCAAGGTCGAGGGTGAGGAGGCCAAAGGATTGGGCGACGACTCCACCCGTGGAGTGCTCATGGAGGCCACGGCTGCGGTGGATTACCTCCTGGGCGGAAGTGACATCCTTATTCTGCGCCACCCTGAGACCGTAAAACTAATCCAAAATTTCATTGATAACATGCTGGCCGAGCGGGCCCCTGCGGCAGAGCGGGTCAAGGTGGACCGGCCCAAGGCCGCGCCGGTAGCCGGAGCCAAGCCCGCCGCAGCCAAGCCCGCTCCCGCCCCAGCGGCCAAGCCCGCTGCGGCGCCCGCAGCCAAACCGGCTGCGGCCCCAGCGGCCAAACCGGCCCCAGCTGCGGAAGCCAAGCCCGCCCCTGCCCCCGCCCCGGAGCCGGCGCCCGCCGCCCCGGCAGTGGATGCGGCCAAGGCGGAAGCCGAAGCCAAGGTCAAAGCAGAGGCTGCGGCCAAGGCTAAAGCAGAGGCCGAAGCCAAGGCCAAGGCCGAAGCGGAAGCCAAGGCCAAGGCAGAGGCTGCGGCCAAGGCCAAGGCGCGCGAGGACAAAAAAGCCAAGGAAGCAGAAGAAATAGCGGAGCTAAGGCGCAAACGCCGCATAGAGCGCGAAAAACGGGCTGCGGAGATGGCCGCCCATGCTGAAGAGTCAGAAGAGGCTGCGGATGTGGAATATGGCAAGGGACGCGAGGCTGGTGTGGCCGGCCCGGAAGCGGATTACATCATGCGCACCCTGCAACGTTGGCGCCTGCGCGGAGACGGCGTACTAAAGAATATGTAAATGAAGATGGATTTTTCCGCTGAACAGGATCGAGCCACTGGCGCCTGTTCTGTGAGGTTTGATCACCCATCGCTCAAATGCCCGATTTCAAAAAAAGGGCGTTTATAGAATTAGGGAGGAACCTCGAGTGACGGGAAAAAAGCAAAAGTCCAAGAAGGTAAAACCAGAATACGGCAAAGGCCGTGCCCCCGGCACCGCCGGCCCTGAGGCAACCTACATCATGAGGTCGCTCGACCGTTGGAGGCTCAGGGGAGACGGAGTGATGAAGTAACAGGCCAGGAGGGTGACCCTGGTTTCTCAAGGCTTCTTGAGAGAGGGGAATTAACATGAGGAGGAACCTCTGATGTCTGCAGAAGAGATCAAGGCCAAGGCTGCGGCCAAGAAGGAAAAAAAGGCCGAGCCCAAAGAAGTGACCGTAGACGTGGCAAGCATGCAGATGCTGGCCAAGGCCCAAGCCGATGGTGTTGAAACCATCTTCGACCGGGCCATCACCATGAAACCCTGTAACATTGGCGAACAAGGAACCTGCTGCAAAATGTGCTCCCAGGGTCCCTGCCGCATGCCCCTGCCCAAAAAGGGCATTGAGGGCGAAGACACCAGAAAGGGTCTGTGCGGCGCCACCCCCGAAACCGTGGCTGCCCGCAATTTCGCCCGTATGGTGGCAGGCGGGGCCGCGGCCCACAGCGACCATGGCAGGGGCGTGGCCGAGGTCTTTTTGGCCGCCGCCCGCAAGGAAACCGAAGACTACAAGATTCAGGACCCCGAAAAGCTCCTGGAGATCGCCCCGGACTTCGAAGTGCCCACCACGATCATGGTGGAGGGACCTGACGGCGAAAAGATCGAGCAGGAGCGCGACATCTACGATATCGCCTTGGAGGTGGGCGAAAAAGCCCTGGCCCAGTGGGGCAACCAAGAGGGCGAGATCTACTACGCCAAACGCGCCCCCGAGGCCCGCTATAAACTGTGGCAGGACCTGGACGTTGTGCCCCGGGGCATTGACCGCGAGATCGTGGAGATCATGCACCGCACCCACATGGGCGTGGACCAGGACTACCGCAACATAATCAAGCAGTGCTCCCGGGCCGCCATAGGCGACGGCTGGGGCGGGTCCATGATCGCCACCGACCTGCAGGACATATTGTTCGGCACCCCCTATCCGTCGCAAGGCGAGATCAACCTGGGCGTTTTAAAAGCCGACCATGTCAACATCATCGTGCACGGCCACGAGCCGCTTTTGTCGGAGATGATCGTGGTGGCCTCCCAGGATCCGGAGATGCTGAAGTATGCCGAATCCAAGGGCGCCAAGGGCATCATCCTGGCTGGCATGTGTTGCACCGCCAACGAGATCCTCATGCGTCATGGCCTGCCCATTGCTGGCAACTACCTGCAGCAGGAGCTGGCCATCGTTACCGGTGCCGTGGACGCCATGGTGGTGGACGTGCAGTGCATCATGGAAAACATCGCCAATGTGGCCCAGTGTTATCACACCAAGGTCATCACCACCAACCCCAGGGCCATGATGGAATCCGGCGACACCGTGCACATTGAGTTTGACGAGCACCACGCTTTGGAAGACGCCAAGGAGATCGTAAAAACCGCGGTGGACAACTTCAGCAACCGCAGGGCCGAGCCCATGATTCCCTCGGCCAAGGAAAAGATGGTGGCGGGCTTCAGCTATGAGGCCATCAACTATCATCTGGGCGGCACCTTCCGCGGCTCTTACTTCCCCCTGAACGACAACATCATCAACGGCCGCATTCGGGGCATCGGTGGCGTGGTGGGCTGCAACAACGCCCGCACCACCCACGACGCAGGCCACCTGACCATCGTCAAGGAGCTTTTAAAGAACGACGTCATCGTGCTGACCACCGGCTGCAACGCCATGGCCTGCGGCAAGGCTGGCCTGCTCACGCCTGAGTCGGCCAAGGTCTTCTGCGGTCCCGGCCTGGCCGAGGTCTGCGAGACCGTGGGCATCCCTCCGGTGCTGCACATGGGCTCTTGTGTGGACAACAGCCGCATTCTCATGGCTGCCACCGAGGTGGTCAAGGCCGGCGGACTGGGCAAGGACATCTCCGATCTGCCCGCCGCGGGTTCGGCCCCGGAATGGATGAGCGAAAAGGCCATCAGCATAGGACACTATTTCGTAGTTTCGGGCGTCTACACCGTCTTCGGCGTGGGCCTGCCGGTGACCGGCGCTCCCCGTTTCCAGAAACACCTGTTCGAGGAGCTGGAGAACATCTACGGCGGTATGTGGGATTTAGTTATCGATCCTTACGAGCACGCCCACAAGATGATCGCCCATATAGACAAAAAGCGGGCCGCCCTGGGTCTGGACAAGGCCAAAGAGCGCGTGCTCATGGATATGACCGACCGCCAGAAGCTGGACGCCGCCTAAAGAAAAGGAAGGCAAATCTCTCTAGAAAGGGGGAGAAAAGAATATGTCGAAACTTGTAGCATTCGCCGCCATCCAGGGCGCCTACAATATCGTCTCCAAGGTGGAAGGCGCATACAACATGGCCCTGGAAAAGTACGGCCCCGAACAAAAGCTGGAATTCCCCAATACCGGCTACTTTTTGCCGATCATCTACTCGCTGTTGGGCATTCCGGTCAAGGACCTGGCCAGCGCCAAGAAACCCTTGGAGATCGCCCGCCAGCTTCTGCCCGCCCACGTCAAGAACTTCAACCATCTGCCCTATCTGGGCCCCCTGCTGGATGCAGGCATGGCCGCTTTATTCGCCGAAGAGATCTTCGAGGCCATCCGCTATGTTGATGATCCGGATTTCTATCTGCACTCTGAAGAGTGCGAGGTGGTTCTGGATGAAAACGGCAAGGTGGACTGGGCCAAGAGCCGCATCTGGCTGGGCGCGGCCGACGACATCGTAATGCGTAAGCGCGGCGTCGAGTTCGTGGACGGATCGGCCCCGGGCTTCGCCGCCATCGTGGGCGCCGCCCCCACCAACGATATCGCCAAAGACATCGCCGAAGAGTATCAGCGCCGAAACCTGTATGTGTTCATGGCCGCCAACCAAAACGGCACCAGCGTCACCGAGCAGCTCTGTGAGGCGGGGGTGCAGGTCGGCTGGAACACCCGCTTGGTTCCCTTTGGCCCTGATATCAGCGCGGCTGTGTTCGCCCTGGGATTCGCCAACCGCGCGGCCATGGCCTTTGGCGGCGTGACCCCGGGCGACTACCGCCGCATCCTGATTTACAACAAAGACCGCGTGTTCGCGTTTGTCAACGCCCTGGGCGAGGTCAACGCCGAGTGGGCGGCCAACGCCGCCGGCTGCGTAAACTGGGGCTTCCCCACCATCGCCGACACCGACATCCCCGAGATCCTGCCCACCGGCGTGTGCACCTATGAACACGTGGTGGCCCAGGTCCCCCACGATGAGATGGTGCAGAAGTCGGTGGAGGTGCGTGGCCTGAAGACGGTGGTGACCAAGGTGGACATCCCGCTTTCCTATGGAGCCGCATTTGAGGGCGAGCGCATCCGCAAGGATGACCTTTTCTTGGAGATGGGCGGCGGCAAGACCCAGGCCACCGAGCTGGTGGAGATGACCGAGATGGACGAGATCGAGGACAACAAGATCACCGTCATCGGTCAGGAGATCTCCGATCTGGATCAGTCCAAGGCTCCTCTGCGCCTGCCCTTGGGGATCAATGTCAAGGTGGCGGGCCGCAAAATGCAGCCCGACTTTGAGCCTATCCTGGAGCGCCAGATCCACCACCTGATCAACTACGCCCAGGGCGTAATGCATATCGGCCAACGCGACATCGCCTGGATCCGCACCGGCAAGCCCGCGGTGGAAAAGGGATTTTTGATCAAGCACATCGGCCAGATCCTGCACGACATGTTCCACAAGGACTTTGGCAACATCCTGGATAAGGTCGAAGTGACCCTCTTAACCAAAGAAGACGACGTTAAAGAACTGACCGAAAAGGCCAGGGCCGTTTACAAGCAGCGTGACGAGCGGGTGGAAAACATGACCGACGAAGGCGTGGAGACCTACTACTCCTGCACCCTCTGCCAGTCATTCGCCCCCAGCCACGTCTGCGTGGTCTCGCCCGAGCGCACCGGCCTCTGCGGCGCCTACAACTGGTTCGACTGCAAGGCCTCTTATGAGATCAACCCCACCGGGCCCAACCAGCCGGTGGAAAAGGGCGAGTGCCTGGACCAGGTCCTGGGCCAGTGGAAGGGCGTGAACGATTTCATTTACAAGGCCTCCCGCCAGAAGATCGATCACTACAATTTCTACAGCATCGTGCACGACCCCATGACCACCTGCGGCTGCTGCGAGTGTATCGCCGCGCTTTTGCCCGGCTGTAACGGCATCATGACCGTGCACCGCGACTACACCGGAGAAACTCCCTGCGGCATGAAGTTCACCACCCTGGCGGGCGTCATGGGCGGCGGTCAGTCCTCACCCGGGTTTGTGGGCCATTCCAAATACAACATCGTCCAGCGTAAATTCGTTGCCGGTGACGGCGGTCTGTTGCGTATGGTTTGGATGCCCAAGTCCCTCAAGGAGGAACTGCGCGAGGGCCTGGAACGCCGGGGCAAAGAGCTGGGCGTGCCCGACCTGGTCGACAAGATCTGCGACGAGACCATCGCCATCGACGAGGCCGGGGTTATGGAGCACCTGCAGAAGGTCGGCCATCCCGCTGTAGAGATGGACCCCATCGTAGGATGATTTGAATAACGGGGCCTCCTTTTCGGGGGCCCCTGATTTACTATTGCTAATGCCTAATGCCTTGGGCTCTAAAATAGGGAAGGACAGGGAAGGAGTTCAACATGGCCTTAACCGGCATTCAGATTTTTAAATTACTGCCCAAGACCAATTGCGGAGAGTGCGGGGTCCCCACCTGCCTGGCCTTTGCCATGAACCTGGCTGCGGGCAAGGCGGAGCTGGATACCTGCCCCTATGTCAGCGATGAGGCCAGGGAGCAGCTGGCCGAGGCCAGCGCACCCCCCATTCGGCCTGTGGCCTTTGGTTCTGGGGATACTGCGGTGAAAAGTGGCGGAGAGACGGTTTTATTCCGACACGAAAAGACATTTTTCAACCCTTGCCCCTTTGCCGCTATTCTGAGCGACACGGACGACGGAGTGGCCGACAAGGCCAAGGCCTGGAACGCCTTCCAGTGGGAGCGGGTGGGCCTGAACCTGCGCCCGGAGCTGGTTTTTCTAAAGTGCGATTCCGGAGACGCCGCCAAGTTCGAGGCCGCAGCCAAAGCGGTCACCGAAAACAGCGATTTCTCTTTGATTCTGGCCTGCGAAGACCCTGAGGTGCTTGGCCCGGTGGCCAAGGCCCTTGCCGATAAGAAACCACTGCTATACGCCGCCACCAACGCCAATGCCGACAAAATGGCGGCCCTGGCCGGCGATACCAAATGCCCCCTGGTGGTCAAGGGTGTGGACCTGGAGGAGGTGCAGGAGCTGACCCAGGAGCTGACCGACGCCGGGCTTAAGGATTTGGTTATGGATTCCGGCGCCCGCGACCTGGCAGGGGCTTTCCAGGACAACGTGGCCGCGCGCCGCGGGGCCCTGATGGACCAGAACCGGGCCCTGGGCTTCCCCACCATCTGCTTTGCCTCTGAGATGGGCGGGACCCTGGCCGAGCAGATCGTGGCCGCCTCCATGCTGGTGGCCAAGTACGCAGGCATCGTGGTGCTGGAGGACTACACCGCCGAAAGCATCTTCCCCCTGCTCTTGGAGCGCCTGAACATCTACACCGATCCCCAGCGGCCCATGGTGGTTACCGAGGGCATATACGAGATCGGCGGGCCCAAGGCGGAATCGCCGGTGGCCGTCACCACCAACTTCTCGCTGACCTACTTTATCGTCAGCGGCGAGATCGAATCCTCCCGTGTGCCCTCTTGGCTTCTGATAAAGGACACCGAGGGGCTTTCGGTCATGACCGCTTGGGCGGCGGGCAAGTTCAGCGGCGATGATGTGGGTATGTTCGTCAAGAAGATCGGCATCGAGGAAAAAATCGATCACAAGGCCCTTATTATTCCGGGCTACGCCGCCGCCATCGCCGGCGATGTGGAAGAGGAGCTGCCTGGTTGGAACATCCAGATCGGCCCCCGCGAAGCGGCTCACTTGCCCAAGTTCCTTAAGGAATGGGCTCCCGACAAATAGGCAAGAGAACTTTCGCAGAGGAAAGGATTTCCCATGAAGACCATTGGCGAGAACCTAAATGTCATCAAGAAGGAAATCGGCCAGGCCTTCAAAGACCGTAATCCCGAGCCGATCCAGAAGTTGGCGCAGGCAGAGAAAGCAGCCGGCGTAGACTGGATCGACATCAACCTTGGCCCTGCACGCAAGGGCGGCCCTGAGTTGATGGAATGGGTGGTTAAGACGGTCCAAGAGGTGGTGCCCGACGTGCCCCTGGCCCTGGACACCAGCAATATCGAGGCCATTGAGGCCGGCCTGGCGGTTCACCAAGGAACCGCCCTGGTCAACTCGGTCATGGCCCGGCCGGAGCGCTATACGGTGATGCTGCCCATGGTGGCCAAATACAAGGCCGACATGGTGGCCCTGCTCTGGGGGCCCGAGGGCCTTCCCCGTGACGAGAACGAGCGCGCCGCCCTGGCGGTGGAGCTTGTTTATGCCGCCAACGAGGCCGGCATACCCAATGAGCAGATCTATGTGGACCCCATCATAACCCCGGTCAACATCCAGCAGGAACAGCTGATGGCCGACCTCACCTTCATGATGATGCTCCAGGATATCGCTCCCGGCGCCCGTTCCACCAACGGCCTGTCCAACATATCCAACGGCACTCCCTGGCGCGAGCCCTTGAATCAGACCTATATGATAATGCTGGAGCGCTCGGGCATGTATTCCAGCATCGTGGACTATGAGGATGAATTGCTCATGAACATCGCCCAGGGCAAACGGTCGGACATCGTGGAGGTCGTGCACAAGGTGCAGGACGGCCAGATCTCCGACCCCGGCGAAGTGGACACCGACGAGCTGAAGACCTTTGTGCGCGCCGCCAGGGTCATTCTGGGACAAACTCTGTACTCCGACTCCTGGATGAATATGTAGCTTAAGAAAAGTCCCGGCGCGGGCTGATCTTTTGCAAAATTAGATCCCATTGAAAACGCCCGGCGGCTGGCTCCGCCGGGCGTTTTCTGCGCACGCAAGCATCAATTCCTGCCGGGGCCAATAGGCTTTATCCGCAAGGCCCTTTTGAGTTTGACAAAGCCCAGTCCAAGCAAGGATACTATTTTTAATCCCATACAATCGCATCGAGACAAAAACCAGCCTGCCGCCTGAAACAAGGGGCCTTTTTTTAAGGCTCAGACTCTTTTAACAGGAGGGAGGCAGATGAGATATCGGCTCCAGCACCAAGCCTGCACAAGAGGGCGCCCCCATCCCGGGGCGTTTTTTATTGTCTGCTTTTTGGGGGCGATAGCCGCCTGCCTGGGGGCAGCGGCCCTGGCCCAGGCCGCCGCCTCCAACAGCACTTTGAGCGGCTCCTACGGGGTTTACGGCTTTAATACCGATTTTGTAGAACCTGCCATGTGGACGGAGCGTATCAACGTCGACTATGACGGCAACGGCAACTTCACCTTCCGCAGCCTGGACGTAGGCGACCAGTTCAGCTCCACCTACTCTGTGGGCGCAGACGGGCACTTCAGCACCGCCTCTTTAGGCGTGCACGGGGCGGTGAGCCCGGACGGCAGGGTCTACTACCGCCTGCTCGCCGATCCCTCGGTCCCCTATATCTTCATGGAATCCGGGGTGCGCAAGGGATCTGGTTTGTCAAATGCCACCCTGCAAGGCTCCTACTGGATGTTCGCCTATATGTCCCAGGGTGAAAACGGAGTGGCCTCCACCATGGTGGAGGAGCAGAATTTTAATGGAGCCGGCACCGCCACCTGGACCCGGGTGGCAGCCTCCAACCAGGGCGCTGACAGCGGGACTTTGTCCTACTCAGTCAGCTCAGACGGAACCT
>JASFOZ010000048.1:0-14285 GCA_050116255.1 Desulfarculaceae bacterium | reverse complement strand
CCGGCACTTGGCGCCGGTATGGGCATAACGTATTCGAACCTTAAGGTTTCCGGCCTCTTCCGGCGGCAGGTACCAAACCGCTTTGCGGCCCCATAAACCAGCAGCCATCAGGCCCGTGGGCTGGCCTACGGTCACCGCCGCCCGCCCGCCGTCCAAGGCCAACACATATCGAGGACTGCCCAGGGCCACTCCCAAACCCCGGCGCTGACCCACGGTGAAATGGTGCAGGCCGGTGTGGCTGCCCAGGCAGCGTCCCTGTTCATCCTCCACCGTCCCGCCTCTGATGGCGCCGTGTTCGGCCATGATTTCGTCCCAGCCGCCGGAAGGCAAAAAACACACATCCTGGCTTTCCGGCCGGCCGCTGGCCACCAACCCGGCCTCAGCCGCCAGTTCCCGCACCCGGGCTTTATCAAGCGCTCCCAGAGGAAAACAGAGCCTGGGCAACAGATCCTGACTCACCCGGGCTAAAAAATAGGCCTGGCTTTTGTTCCGGTCCAGGCTCTCGGCCAATAGGTAACGGCCTCCTGCCTTTAGGCAGCGGGCGTAATGCCCTGTAGCCAAAGCCTGACAGCCGTTTTCCCTGGCTGCGGCCCACAATAGGGGAAATTTGATGCCCGCATTGCATAAGGCACAGGGGTTAGGCGTCATACCGCCGGCATAGGCGTCCACCACCGGTTTTAGGACCTTGCGCCTGAAGTCAGTTCTCACATCCACCACTTGGTGGCGGATACCCAGGGCCTGGGCTGCCTCAGCCCCGAGCTGCCAGGCCTTGTCCGGCCCCTGGCCCAACCGCAGGCTAAGCCCAAGTAATTCGTGGCCTTTTTCTCGTAAAAGAAGGGCCGACACCGAGGAATCGACTCCCCCGCTGAGGGCCACACCCATCTTGGCCAAAGGCCACCTCCTCCGTGCCACAAAAACATACCATCCACGTGGCATATGCGGAGATTAACACTATATCCAGCGGGCTTCAGACTGTCAACCGAATCCGCCAAAAACACTGTGGTTATTAATTTTTTGGCTAACCGCCTGGAAGCGGCTTAATTCTTTGGGGATTCTAGCGGCGGAAGGCCCTGGCCATCTCACGCTCCTGATCACGCTTTTTCATGGCCTGGCGTTTGTCGTAGAGCTTTTTCCCTTTGGCCAAGGCCAATTCCACCTTGGCCCGTCCCCTTTTGAAATATATGGCCAGAGGAATCAAGCTCAGCCCCTGCTCCTGGACTTTTCCAGCCAGCTTTCTCAGCTCGCGTTTATGCAACAGGAGCTTGCGGGGTCTTTCGGGATCATGATTGTCATAAGCGGCGTAGGGATAGGGGCTTATGTGGCAACTGTAAAGCCAGGCTTCCCCATCTTTAATGCGGGCATAGCTGTCGGTGAGATTGGCCTTGCCCAGACGCAGGGATTTGACCTCAGTGCCGGTCAGGACCATTCCGGCCTCCATACGGTCACCGAGTTCATAATTGAATCTGGCCTTTTTATTGCGGGCCACTAGTTTTGTCTTCTCAGGCACCGTAGGCTCAGCTTAGCCCCTATGACTTGGGGAATCAGGAAAAAGTTCCGGAAAATGCATTGACAATTTCTTGCCGATGAAATCTGTGACCTCGCGGGCGGTGGGGAATTCCAGGGCCTCCTTGGCCACTTGCCGCCAAGCCTTGCGCGAGGCCAGCCGCACCACCTGTTTCACCCGGGGGATGGCCAGAGCGTTCATGGACAGGTGGTCCAATCCCAAGCCCAACAAGAGGGGCACCACCCGCTGGTCGCCGGCCATTTCACCGCAGATCGCCACCGGGATGCCGGCGGCGTGCCCTGCGTCCACCACTTGCCGCACCATACGCAAAACCGCCGGATGCATAGGCTGATACAAGTGGGCCACGTGCTCATTGATGCGGTCGATGGCCAAAGAATATTGAATCAAATCATTGGTGCCGATGGAAAAGAAATCCACATGCTTGGCCAACAGGTCAGCGATGGCCACCGCCGAGGGCACCTCAATCATGCACCCCACACTGAGGTTTTGGTCATGGGGCTCACCCTGCCGGGTCAATTCGTCGCTGACTTCCTCCAGAATCGATTTTGCTTCTACGAGTTCGCTCACTCCGGATATGAGGGGAAACATAACCTGCACCTTGCCAAAGGCCGAGGCCCGCAGGATAGCCCTGAGCTGATCCTTGAAAAGGTTGCGCTCCTTAAGACAGAAGCGGATCGCCCTCAGACCCATGGCGGGATTGATCTCCGGGGCCAGGTCCATGGTGCTGGCGAACTTGTCGCCGCCCAGGTCCAAGGTGCGGATTGTCACCGGCCGCCCCTCAAGCTTCTGGGCCACGGCCTTGAAGTTGGAAAACAGCTCCTGCTCGGTGGGCATGACTTTCTGAGTGATGTAGAAAAACTCGGTGCGGTACAGGCCAATACCCTCGGCTCCATAGTTAAGCACCGAGCTAACCTCTTCGGCCAGCTCAATATTGGCCATCACCCGGATCTGGTGATTATCCGCAGTTCGGGCGGGCAGATGCCCCTGGGCCAGAATCTCTTGGGTGTAGATTTCGTATGCTTCTTGTTTTTCTCTGTAGGTGTGAAGGGTCTCCTCTTCGGGGTTGATCACCACCAGTCCTTGGGAGCCGTCTACAATCAAAAAGTCGCCGCTTTTCACTTCCCGGCTCACCCGCTCCAGACCCACCACCGCCGGTATAGCCTTGGCCTGGGCCACAATGGCGGTATGGCTGGTGGGCCCCCCCATGTCAGTGACAAAGCCCAGCACCCAGCCCAGGTCCATTTGGGTGGTGTCAGCCGGTGAGAGGTCATGGGCCACTACGATGACCTTTTCGCGGATGTTTGAAAGCGGCTCCGCCGCCTGGCCGGCGAGGTGGCGCTGTAATCTCTCGGTGACGTTTTCAACATCACTGAAGCGGGAGCGAATATAGGGATCGGTCACCTTGAGAAAGGCCCCCTTGACCTCACTCTCCGCCTGGCTCAGTGCCCATTCGGCGTTGATGGCTTGTTGCTGGATCAGCTCCAGAGTGCGCTGGGCGATCATCTTGTCTTTGAGGATCAAAAGATGGGCGTCAAGGATATAAGAATACTCCCCGGACTCCTTACTTAACTCGTCCCGGGCAGAGGTGAGCTCCTGTTGAGTGGCGGCCAGGGCATTTTGAAAACGGAGCTGCTCCCGCTGCTTTTCAGAATCGTCCCCCAGCCGCCGGTAGGCCACCTGTAAAGGCCGCCGGGTCACAGGCAGAACCCGTCCAATGGCCACTCCGGGAGAGGCCCCCACTCCATGAAGGATTATTTCCTGGCCTCCCGTCACTAGGCAGCTCCACTGTCTTGCTGCAGCAGCCCCTCCAAGGCCTCCAAGGCTTGCTCTGCCTGGGGCCCAGAGGCTGAAACCATCAGGGTAGAGCCCTTGGGGGCATCAAGGGTCAAAATCGACAACACGCTCTCGGCCTCGGCCTCAAGGCCGTCTTTGCTAAGAATCACCTGACAGTCAAAATCACGTACAGTCTCAGCAATGCGGGCGGCCATACGGGCATGCAACCCCAGTCCATTACAAACGCTTATCCGGCGTTTTATGATACCATCCCCTCGCGTCACAATTCTTCTCATCCATTGTCGGAACCAGCACCAGGAAGCCGATCCAGTTTGTTTTTTAAATCCAACAGGCGGCGGTAGACTTCATCCCGGGGCACTCCCGCCGCCTTGGCAACCCGCTTGGCCAGGCGGCTGGGGCCTTCCCGGCCTTGGGTCAGCCCTTCACTGAGCATTTCCTCTGCCACCACCCAGCGGCCCCTTGAGGCCCCTCCCACGTCTTCCGCATAGGTAGCGTCCGCCTGGACTTCGCCCTGGCCCGAGACAACCAGGGTCACCTCTCCTTGCACCCGGTCTGACACGGTCCCGGCCAGGTCAAAAGTAGTGGTATGCAAAACCTCCTCATTGACCTTGGTCAATTCCCGGGCCACCACCAAGGGCCTGTCTCCCAACATCTGGGCCAGATCGCGGGCGGTTGCCGGCAAACGGTGCGGGGCCTCGAACATGACCATGGTCCACCCCGTCTGGCCGGCCTTGCTTAATAGACGCCGGCGGGGTCCGGGTTTGGCCGGTAAAAACCCCAAAAACAAACAAGGGGCGCCGGGCATACCTGAAACACTCAAACCGGATGACCAGGCGCTGGGACCGGGTATCGGGCAGATACGGTGCCCGCTGCCAGCGATCTTTTGCACAACCCAGTTTCCGGGATCACTGACCCCCGGGGTGCCGGCATCGGTCACCAGGGCTACGTCTTGTCCCCGGCCCAAGGCCTCGGCCACCTGGGCAGAGGCGAATTTGCGGTTGGCCTCCCGGCACGAAATAAACTTCTTCCCTTTCAGGCCCAGATGGCTCAGCAGCTTTCGCGTGCGTTTTACGCTCTCCGCCGCAATCACCGGCGCCTGGCTCAAAACCCGCTCCGCCCGGCTGCTTAAATCTTCCAGATTGCCTATGGGCGTAGCCACCACAAAAAGTGTGGCCATATTTAATCCCCCGCCCGGAAAGCGTCCCGCAGGTGCCTCACCTGAGGAAAATCTCCCCCGAAATCCACGGCCAAAACATCAAAGCGGCAGGCGGGCGGAGTCTGGCCCCAAGCGCTCAAATAAGCCTGCGCCGCCTGGATCAGGCGCTTTTGTTTGCGAAGGTCCACCGCCTCTTCAGGCCGGCCGTAGGTCTTCCCAGAGCGCCCCTTCACCTCCACGAACACCAAGGTGTCGCCTTCCCAGGCCACTAAATCCAACTCACCGCCCTCGGTGCGCAGATTGCTGGCAATCACCTCCAGGCCGGCGGAACCCAAAAACGAACGGGCCAGATTTTCCGCCTCCACACCCAGCCCCACCTTGGTCTTGCCCCAGGGCAGGGAGCTTTGGGCCACGGGGGCATAACTTTTGCGGTGTATGGGGCAAGGGCCGTGTGTCTCCAGGGCCCGGCGGTGTTCGGCGGTGGCATACCCTTTGTTGGCAGCAAAATTATAAACAGGATAGCTCTCATGCCACTTTTGCATAAGTGCATCCCGTTTGGTTTTGGCCACTATGCTGGCCGCCGCCACCGACCGGCAAAGGGAGTCTCCTTTTACCACCGCCTGTTGGGGCAGGTCCGTTTCCAGGGGGAACCGTCCGTCCACTAAAATGTAATCCGGTTCCACGGCCAGAGCCTCCACTGCCCGGCGCATGGCCAAAAGGCTGGCCCGGTGGATATTCAGGCGGTCAATCTCCTGGGCCTGACAAATCCCAACGCCCCAGGCGGCAGCCGTTTTTCTTATATCCAGGTCCAGCTCGGTCCGGCGGCGAGGGCTGAGCGTCTTGGAGTCGGCCACTCCCGGATCGGACCAGCCTGCAGTCAGAACCACCGCCGCCGCCACCACCGGACCGGCCAAGGGCCCTCGCCCGGCTTCATCTACGCCGGCCAATAAATCATAGCCGCGCCGGCGAAGGCGTTCCTCAAGAGAATAAGCCGCGGGGGCTTTTGATGGTGCCGAGGCGATATCCTCGCTCATATGCCCTAGGTTTTACGCAGCTCCTTGATGCGGGCGGCTTTGCCCCTGAGCTTGCGCAAGTAGTAGATTCGGCTCCGCCTAACCTTACCTCTGGTAACCACCTCGATCTTGTCGATGACTGGTGAATGCAGGGGGAAAATGCGCTCTACTCCTATACCGTAGGAAATTTTCCGCACCGTGAAGGTGGCCCCCACCTCGCTGCCACGGCGGCGCAGCACCACCCCCTCGAAAACCTGAACGCGCTCTTTTTCACCTTCTTTGATACGCACGTGCACTTTTACGGTGTCTCCCGCCTTGAAATCGGGTACATCCACACGCATCTGCTCGCGCGCCAGCATCTTCATGGCATCCATGATGCGCCTCCGAAAACTAAGCACCCCAGAGACAGCGCCGCAAGATATTTGCCGCCTCCGTGGCCTGGGTATCGATCAATTATTATCCGGGCCGGTCTTTTGAGATTGGTCCCGGAACCTTTTCTCCTCTTCTTCCTTGGTGACATCAGCCAAAAGCTCACGGTCGGCCTCACTTAGCTTCAACCGCTCAATAAGCTCCGGCCTCCTTCTCAGGGTCCTCCTCAGCGATTCCTTGCGGCGCCAGCGGGTGATGGCACCGTGGTTGCCGCTCAAAAGCACCTCGGGGACTTTGAGCCCCCGGTACTGTGCGGGCCGGGTGTAATGAGGATGTTCCAGCAGCCCTTCCATGAAGCTGTCGCATTGGGCCGAATCCTCTCCCCCCAGAACACCCGGTATCATGCGGCTGACCGCATCCACAACCACTAATGCGGCCAACTCTCCCCCGGTCAACACATAATCCCCTATGCTCACCTCCCGGTCCACGGCCAAGTCAATCACCCTTTGATCCAGTCCCTCGTAACGCCCGCAGATTAGGATCAACCGTTTTCGGCCGGCAAGCTCCAATGCCATTTTCTGGTCAAAGGGCCTTCCTTGAGGCGACAGCAGGATGACCTCTCCCGAAGGCTCGGCATCCAGGCTATCCAGGGCGGCCATCAGCGGCCCCGGCATCATAACCATGCCATTGCCGCCGCCATAGGGCTCATCGTCTACGGTGCGGTGTTTGTCCTCGGCAAACTGCCTAATATCTGTAGTGCGCACCGTAATCAGGCCGGATTTCTGGGCCCGGCCCAAAATCGAGGCCTGACAGTATAGGTGGCAGACCTCCGGCAAAAGAGTAAGAATATCAAAGATCATGGCCCCTCACCACCTTTTTGGGGCCTTAATTTTCCTCAAAACCTTGCGCCTCCAAAAGGCCCTCTGGAGGGTCAACCACTATCCGCTGGCCGGCCAGGTCCATCTCTACGATTACATCCGCGATCACCGGCAAAATAGCCTCCCGGCCTTTTTCATCTCTTACCACCCACAGGTCATGAGCGCCCGCCTCTGTCACCTGTTGCACCTTTCCCAGGCGGCGGCCTCCAGGAGTGAAGACTGCAGCCCCCAGAACCTGAAACCAATAGTACTCATCCTTTTCGGGCTCTGGCAACAGCCGCCGCTCCAGATAAATCCAGGCGCCCTTGAATTTTTCAGCATCCCCCCGGGTCTTGACCTCTTGGGCTTTTAAAAGAAGGCGTTTTCCATGGATTCGCAGAGACACCAAGGTGTAGGCCTGGGCCCCCTCCGGATTGGGCCCGGCGAAAAACTTGGCTGCCTGGGCGAATATACGGGGGTCAGACGAAAAGGGGTAGACCCTGATCTCCCCCTTTTGCCCGAAGGCCCCAGAGGCCCGGCCCATTAGGACCAGGTCCGAACGGCGCATCCCTACTCTATGATCTCCAAAACCGATCTTTTGCGGATCTTGGTGGATGCCGCACTTAGGATAGTGCGCATGGCCCGGGCAGTACGGCCTTGCTTGCCTATCACCTTGCCCAGATCCTCTTTCGCCACCTTGAGCTCAATCACCGAGGTTTGTTCACCCTCGATCTCATTCACCTCTACCTGATCAGGATGATCAACTAGTGCCTGCGCGATGTACTTAATCAACTCCTTCATGCAGCACCTCCACCAGAATTAAGTCCACGGCGGTGCGAACCCAGGAGCAAAGGACGCACTCTTCTGCTTAGGCAGCGGCCGTGCTCTGTGGGTCTCCGCTCTCCGGCCAGAGCCCCTTGGCCTTTAACAGGCTCTTTACCGTATCAGAAGGCTTGGCCCCTCTTTCCAGCCACTTGGCCAAAAGCTGAGCCTTGACCTTCACTTCGGCAGGATCCTGGTGAGGATCATAGGTGCCCAGAATCTCTAAGAACCTGCCGTCGCGCGGAGACTCGGAATCCGTTGCCACTATGCGGTAGAACGGTTTCTTCTTTGCCCCCATCCTTGTCAATCTGATCTTAACTGCCATTAGCTGTCATTCCACTTATCTATTAGTGTACACCTTGAGGTCTGTGAACGGCTGCGATTAATTCAGCCTTTTTGTTTAAAAAGACAAAAGCCGCTCAAACTTCTTGCTCTTTCCTCCCCGCGTCATCTGCTTCATCATCTTGCGCGCCTGCACGAAATTCTTCAGCAAGCGATTGACGTCGGCCACGGTTGTGCCCGAGCCGCCTGCTATGCGCTTGCGGCGGGAGGCGTTGATTATGGTGTGGTCGCGCCTCTCACCCGGCGTCATGGAGCCTATTATGGCCTCGGTCCGCTTCAGCTCTTTTTCATCGGGCTGCATGTTCTTAAGCCCCTTGAGCTTACCGGCTCCGGGCAGCATCTTGATTATGGAATCCAAGGACCCCAATTTCTCTATCTGCTTAAGCTGATCACGAAAATCTTCCAGGGTGAAGGCGTTTTGGGCCATTTTTTTGGCCAGGTCTTTGGCCTTTTGCTCATCGAATTCCTGGGTGGCCTTTTCCACCAGGCTGAGCACGTCACCCATGCCCAGGATCCGTCCGGCCAGACGTTCAGGATGGAAGGTCTCCAAGGCATCCAAGCCTTCACCAACCCCCAGGAACTTGATGGGAACCTCCACCACCGCCCGGATAGACAGGGCCGCCCCTCCCCGGGCATCGCCCTCCACCTTGCTGAGGATCACTCCGGTCAGGCCCAGGCTTTCCTGAAAAGACCCGGCAACGTTGACCGCGTCCTGTCCGGTCATGGCGTCAGCCACCAAAAGCACTTCCCGGGGATCGAGGCGTTCCTTTATGGCGCCGAGCTCTGTCATCAGGGGTTGGTCAATGTGCAAGCGGCCGGCAGTGTCCAAGATAATGGTGTCAGCCCCCTGCTGGGAGGCCTGGGAAAGGGATTGCACACAGATGTCCAAGGGTTTTTGGCCTGGATCGCTGTCAAAGACCGGAACCGAAATCTGATCCCCCAGGCGTTTGAGCTGCTCGATGGCCGCCGGCCGTTGCAGGTCAGCAGGCACCAAATATGGGTTGCGCCCCCGGCGCTTCAAATCCAAGGCCAGTTTGGCGGCGGTGGTGGTTTTACCCGACCCTTGCAGGCCCACCAGCATAAGCACCAAGGGGGGGCGTCCCACCAGCTCCAGGGGAACGGCCTCCTGTCCCATCAGGTGGGTGAGCTCCTGATGAACCACCTTTATCACCTGCTGGGCCGGGGTGAGGCTTTGCATCACTTCCTGGCCCACTGCCCGTTTGCGCACCTGGGCGATGAAGTCCTTGGCCACTTTATAGTGGACATCGGCCTCCAACAGCGCCAAGCGCACTTCGCGCAGGGCGTCGGCAATGTTCTTTTCTGTGAGCTTGCCGTGGCCCTTGAGCCGCTTGAAAGTCTGATTCAGCCGTTCGCTTAGGTGATCGAACATCAGCTACTTTAACCCGAGCCCATGAAAACCAAAAAAGTACGCGTACTCATCCCTGGGCGAGCCACGAATCCGCGCCGAATTGCGGAGTATATGGCAAAAACCTCACCCCGTCAACAGGCCGGAACAACTTGTGGTTACTCTTAATATAGCAAAACCGCAGGCAATCCTTCAATTCCCTGTTTTTAGCTGGAATTAGTGGGCGAGTAATCCTCTCAAGGTCCCCCTAGGGCATGTGCTGGTCGGCCCTTTCCCGGACCGTCTGGAAAATCCCGGGGGCCATAATGACGTTTGTCATCCGTATGCAGCGGGGCAACCTGTCAATACATAATTGAGGTAGAAAGCCCGTATGTTATATTGGGCTCACAATTCAAATCATTTTCAGGCAGGAGGCGGAAATGTCGGCGCAGTGGTATGTGGCCAAAGACGGCAACAGTGAAGGCCCCTTTAGTGAGATGGAGCTTAAGAACCAGCTTGACAGCGGCCAAATAAACTCCGAAACCCTGGTCTATGGACCCGGAGCCAGCGAATGGACTCCCCTTAAGTCAGTGGGCTCGCTGGCAGACCTTTTAGGTGCCGGAGGCCCTCCGCCTCCACCGCCCCCTGCCCAAGGCGCTGCCGACGAGGTTGACTACCAGATCATGGGTGAAGAAATGCAGTTTGTGGAAGTGGAGTTGGACCCGGGGGAGTCGGCGGTTGCCGAGGCCGGGGGCATGCTCTATATGACCTCGGGCATCAGCATGCAGACCATCTTTGGCGACGGCCGGGGTGGTGAGCAGGGTTCAGGGCTGATGGATAAGCTTCTGGGCGCGGGCAAACGCCTGCTTACAGGCGAGAGCCTGTTTATGACCATCTTCACCCACAGCGGTTCCTCGGGAAAAGAACAAGTGGCCTTTGCCGCGCCTTATGCAGGCAAAATCATCCCCCTGCATCTGGACGAATTGGGCGGCGAGATCATCTGCCAGAAAGACGCCTTTCTTTGCGCCGCCCGGGGCGTGGCCCTGGAGATCGCCTTTCAAAAGCGCATAGGTGCGGGTCTGTTCGGCGGCGAAGGCTTTATCATGCAAAAACTGCTGGGCAACGGATTGGCCTTTGTACACGCCGGCGGTACTGTCTTCGAGCGGGATCTCAAACCCGGGGAGACCTTGAAGGTGGACACCGGCTGCCTGGTGGCCCTGAAACCCAGCGTCAAATACGATGTGGAGTTCGTGGGAGGTGTCAAAACCGCCTTGTTCGGGGGGGAGGGCCTGTTCTTCGCCACCCTCACCGGTCCCGGCCACGTCTGGCTGCAGTCGCTGCCCCTCAGCCGGCTGGCCGACCGCATATACTCCGCCGCTCCCCAGGGCGGCGGTAAAGACAAGGGGGAGGGCTCCATCTTGCCGGGTGCGTTGAGTGATTTCTTTGGCAGCCGCTAGGATCAGCGTGGCCGGGCTATGATTGCGCCGTGGAAACAATCGCCCAGGGAGAGGCTAAACGGTTAAAGGGCGTTAATCTCCGTACCCAGGCAGGGTGACAGTAGTGCAGGAACCGGAGCCGGCGCAGTTTCGTTCTTGCACCTGTGCCCCGGACTGGTTGGAGGCTGGTTTGGCGTCCACAATGGAAGCGCAGGTGCTCAGCACCCGGGACAGTTCCTGGCCGCCGCAGTGGGGGCAGGCTATTTCCAGCTTGTCTTGTGAACCCAGAGCCAGGTGCTCAAAGACCTGGGAGCAGGATTCGCAACGGAACTCGTAGATAGGCATGTTCATCCTCCCCAAAACCTAAACCAATACTAACCGCCGCCACGGCATCCGGCAACCTCTGTGCTCTGAAAACCATACAGGAGGCAACAACCAATGCCCTATAAGCTGGCCACTTTCAATGCCAACGGCATCCGCGCCCGCCTGCCCATTCTGCTGGAGTGGCTGGCGCAAAACTCGCCCCAGGTGCTTTGCCTGCAAGAAACCAAGGTCCAGGACAAAGACTTTCCCCAAGGCCCCATCCTGGAGGCTGGGTATAAGGCGGCCTTCTGGGGCCAGAAATCCTACAATGGGGTGGCCATTCTGAGTAAAGAAGACCCGGACGAGGTTTTAGTGGGGTTTGACGGCGGCGAAGAGGAAGATCAGGCCCGCATGATCAGCGCCAGGTTCGGCAAGCTCTGGGTGGTTAACACCTACGTGCCCCAGGGCCGCAGCCCCGAAGACCCTGCCTTTGAGTACAAATTGGATTTTTTTAAGCGGCTGCACGATTGGTTTAACAAACGGTTTTCTGCGGACCAGCCCCTGCTTTGGGCCGGTGACCTCAATGTGGCTCCCCAGGAAATAGACGTTTTTGATCCCAAGCGTTTAGAGGGCCAGGTGGGTTTTCATCCCCAGGAGCGCCAGGCCCTGGAGGCCGTGATGTCATGGGGGCTCATTGATCTGTTCCGCCAGCACCATCCCGATGAAAAGCAATTCACCTTCTGGGATTACCGCCTGCCTGCCTCTTTCAAACGCAACCTGGGCTGGCGCCTGGATCACCTTATGGCCACAGCCCCTTTGGCCCGGGCCTGTGTGGCCGCCTGGGTGGACGCCGAACCCCGGGGCCTTGCCAAACCTTCGGATCACACTTTTGTTTTGGCTGACCTGGACCTGGATAGACTTTGAAATCCGGCCATGCCAACCCCTTGTACTGACAGGCATTAAATGCTATGTTGACCTTGATTCACCCAGATGTGGCCGCATAACAGGAGGCAATAATGGACTGGACCTTTTACCTGATTGTGGGATGCTCCTTGGCCATCGCCTTTTTGATCATCATCATCGGCAAGTATGAGAAAAAAGAAGACGAATGGTAGCTGGATTCTGTAAGCAAGCGGGCCCTACCCGCTTCAGGCGGCTGCTTCCACCCGGTTGCGGCCGTTTTTTTTGGCAATATACAAGGCCTCATCCGCCTGGGCGATGAGCGCCTGGGCGTCCATCCCTTGCGTGAGCAAGGCCACGCCCATGCTCACGGTGAACCCTCCCAGGTCCTGTAAAAGGGGTACTCGGGAATTAGTCTCCACCATGGCCCTGAGCTTTTCGGCGACCTGCACCGCTGAACTCAAATCGCAATCCAAAAGAATCACCAAGAATTCCTCGCCTCCATAGCGGCCTACGGTGTCGGTTTCCCTGACCCCGGACTCGATCCAGCCTGCAAAGAGCTTCAGGGCCTCGTCGCCGGTCTGGTGCCCCAGGCGGTCATTGACCTGTTTAAAATGGTCCAGATCAGCCATGATCACCGAGACCGGATACCCCTGACGCCGGGAGCGGATTATCTCCTGTTCCAGGTTGTTGACCAGATAACGGCGGTTGAAAATCCCGGTGAGGGGATCGGTGATTGAAAGCTCTTCCAGGCGCAGGTTTGCCTGGCTTAACTGCTCATTAAGTTCGGCCAATTGCTGGTTGCGTTCTTCGGCCTGAGCCTTTAAGGCCATGAGTTCATTGAGATTATCCACCATCTCTGAGATGAGGCCGGCATGCTCAATGGACAGGCCCACAGAGTATCCCACCGTAGCCAGAAATTCGAGCCGGTCCGGGTCTGAAGGCAGCTCCAAGGGCTGCGGCCACAAAAAACTCAAGGTGCCCACCGATATTTCACCCCCCCGCACCGGCGCCGTCACCAATCCCTTCAGGCCGGTGGGCGCCTGATCGCCTGCCAACTCCAGAATCCGTCCGGAGGCATGCACCCGGGCCGGAGGGGTGGGGCCGCTGAGGCTGAGCCGGTTCCAGGCCCGGGCCCAAAAAGGATCCAGACGGTGGCCCCGGACCATGGTGAGCACCCCTTCGTCGTCGTCAGCCAGGTGCAGACAGGCCATGGGCGCCTGCAAGGCCTCGGCGGAGAATAAAAGCGCCTTCTCAAATACCGGATATACGTCCAGTTCCACCCGGCCTGCCATGGAGGCGCTCAAGGACTTGAGCGCCCTAAGTTTGGCCAAAAGGGCGTTTAGGCGGTCTTGGTCTATGGTCGCGGGCAAGGAGTCTCCTCAAGCAGGCAGGTCAAACCTTGATCAAGATCCAGGAAGATTCTAACACTACCAAACAATTGTGCGCCACTGGCAGGAAAACCATCTTTTGGCGCCGCTTGGCAAAAGGGGCTTGGGAGCATAAACTCTAATAACATGAAACTCAAAGGACACCTCGTTGCTTCAATTCCCTTGGGCGTGGCCTGGTATCTGGGCGGCGGCGGACTGGCCCCAGCCCTGGGTGCGGCCGCGGCCAGCGTTCTGATCGATGTTGACCACCTGCCTGACTATCTCTGGTGGAGAAGAGCCCGGGCCTCGTTATCCGATTTTTTCCACACCAACCACCACAATCTGGTCCCCACCCTCATGCTGCCTTTGCATGCCTGGGAATGGATTCCCCTCGGCTTTGTCCTTTTTTGGTTTTTAGCGGGGCCAATCTGGGCTTGGGCCCTGACCGCCGCCTGGGCCTACCATTTGTCTTGGGACCAGTACCATAATCAGGTAAACGGCTGGTTTTATTTTTTTTGTTACAGGGCAAAATTCGGTTTTTCACGCTCAAAGCTCATACCTTACAGCTCCATAATGGAGCCGAAAAAAGGAAGTTGATCATCATATTAACCCTAGGAAGACACCCCTCTCCGGGCGGCGGCATAATTTACCGGGTTTGGATTTTGTCTTCCTGTGGGCAATCGCGCATAAAATATTGAAAAAACTATACTTAACCATATTGATCCTCCTGGCAGGAAATTTGCTTGTCTCTTGTGCCGGAAGACATGAACAACAGAGGCAAGCTTTGTACCAGACCGCTCCTTCATTCCCAGTAAGGCCTTATCAAGGCCTGATGCAGGCATCCTCCCAGACGCAAGGGCAGGGAGTCTTCGGCAATTACATGCAACAGGCCCTGGCCGGGACCAATGGGGCCTATCCCTCCACCCCATACCAGACTTCATCTTTGCAGCTTCTGGGCAACCAAGGCCTGGGGGCAGCTTATGGTTATTCATCAACAATACCAGGGTATTATGGAATAGGGCAAAGCGGGTTCTCACCGGCGCCCATAACCTA
>JASFOZ010000047.1:0-14355 GCA_050116255.1 Desulfarculaceae bacterium | reverse complement strand
CCTCCCATTACCGAGTAATCTTTAAAAAATACCTTCAAGCTCCGGTCCGGTCAATCAAGGTCTCAGGCCCAGGCCTCACTCCAGAACCCGGTATTCATCCAAAGGCAGGCCGAAGCGCACCTCAGCCTCTGATGGCCTTAAATAGCGGGCCTTGAGTTCTTCCGGGGCCAACCCCCCGCCCCTGGCCAGACGCCGCCCCCCCAGGAGCGCCAGCAATCCCGGCCTGGGCAAGTCCGCCCAGGCAGGGGCCAACTCCACCTGGGGCAAAGCCAGCTCCTGTTCATATAAGCGGGCGCCGTCTCCCACCAACAGCGCCGGCGGCTCAAGGGCCTGAGCCAAGCGGGCCGGCGGCATGGCGGCATCAGCCTCCAGGCGCTCCAGGCCCGAGTTCTGGGAGCTAAAAGCCGCCGCATAAACCATCTCGCGCCGGGCGTCGGCAACCGCCCAGATGCGGCCCCGCCAGCCTGCCAGGCCTTCAGCCAGAAGCCGCAGGCTGGATACCGGGCAGACAGGCAGGCCCAGGCCCAAGGCCAGGCCCTGGGCCGTGGCCAGCCCCACTCTGAGGCCGGTGAAGAAGCCCGGCCCTATGGTGACAGCCAGGCCTTGCAGATCCTTTCTGCCCTTGCCGGCCTGTTTCAACAGAAAATCTATGGCCGGCACCAGGCGGCGGGAATGAGTGGCAGAGGCGTTTAGCATCACCTCCCCCAGCACCTGCCCGCCCTGGGCCAGGCCCACCCCGCCTGATTTCAAGGCCGTGTCTATGGCTAACACCAACACAAGTTGCCTACTGGCTGCCTCCGGCCACAATACGGGCGATGTCATTATAGAAAATTACCAGCATCAGCAAAAGCAACAGCGCCATTCCCACCTGCTGGGCCTTGTCCCGGGTAGACCGGGAAACAGGTTTTCTCCTTATGGCCTCCAGGAGGAAAAAGAACAGATGCCCCCCATCCAAGGCCGGGATGGGCAAGAGATTGAGCACCGCCAGATTCACCGATATCAAGGCGGTGAGGTCCAATAGGGGCGGCAGGCCTTGGCTGGCGGCCTCGCTGGCCGCCTGGGCGATTAGAATCGGCCCCCCCAGGTTATCCATGGACACCTTGCGCTGCACCAGCTTGATCACGCTCACCGCGATTAGCTCTCCGGCCAGATAGGTCTTTCTCAGGGCCCAGTCCACAGCCTCTAGAAAACCGACTTCTCTAACAACCATCTGGTGGCTGGCCCTGATGCCGATGCGGAACACCCGGTGCTCCTCATTGAAGATGTCTTTGACCACCACCTCCCGGGGATTGATGGACACCTCCACCGCCTGCCCGGCGCGCTCCAGAACCATGTGCATGGGCCGGGTTTGATTCTGCTGGATAGCCGCAACCATGTCGGTCCAGTAGACCACCGGTTTACCGTTTATGGCCCGCACCAAGTCGCCTTTTTGCATGCCTGCCTGCTTGGCCGGCTGGTCGGGCAGGACATCCCCCACCATGGTGGTGAGATTGGGTATGCCCCAGGTCACGAGCACGAAATAGTAGATCAAAAGCGCTAAAAGCACATTGGCGGCCGGACCGGCGGCTACGATGGCCACTCTCCAGCCCAAAGGCTTGTGACTGAAGGAGCGGGGTAAATCCTCAGGGCTGACCTCGTCCCCGGGATGCTCCCCCACCATGCGCACAAAACCGCCCAGAGGAATGGCTGAGATCCGGTAGTCGGTCTCGCCCCGCTTGATTCCCACCAGCCTGGGGCCGAAGCCCAAGCTGAAGGTCTCCACCCCCACTCCGGCCAGCTTGGCCACCAGAAAGTGGCCCAGCTCGTGTACGAAAATCAAAGCGCCCAAAGCGATTATGGCGCTGACCAGACTCATAGCGCTGCTCCTGCTCTAGCGTTCACCCACTCTTCCGCCTTTAGGCGGGCCCAATCGTCGGCCGCACTTACTGCTGTCACCGACTCCGCCCTTCCGCCGGGGTGTTGGCTTAAGATATCTTCCACACAAGCAGTTATACCCAAATAATCCAAACGGCCACTCAGAAAACTCTGTACCGCCACCTCGTTGGCACCGTTGAGCACGGCTGGGGACACACCCCCCTGGCGTCCGGCGGCAAAGGCCAAGCCCAGGGCGGGAAAGCGTTCCTCATCCGGCAACTCGAAGGTGAGGGCTCCCAAAGCGGCCAGGTCCAAGGAAGGGACATCCCACTTCAACCGCTTGGGGTAACTCAAGGCAAAGGCTATAGGCAGGCGCATGTCCGGCGGTCCCAATTGGGCTATCACTGATCCGTCCTGGAATTCCACCATGGAGTGAACCAGGGATTGGGGGTGAACCACCACCTTGATGCTGTCGTAAGATTGTCCGAAAAGCCAATGGGCTTCTATCACTTCCAGGCCCTTGTTCATCAGCGTGGCTGAATCCACTGTGATTTTGGGGCCCATCTCCCAATTGGGATGGTTCAGAGCCATCTCCGGGGTGACCTTGGCCAGGTCGCTCCGGGACAGGTTGCGAAAGGGCCCGCCGCTGGCGGTAAGCCAAATAAAACGGGCCTCGCTTTTGTCGTTGCCCATAAGGCATTGAAAGATGGCCGAATGCTCGCTGTCAACGGGGAGTATCCGGGCGCCGGTTTGCCTGGCCTTGGCCATGACCAGCTCGCCGCCGGCCACCAGGCTCTCCTTGTTGGCCAGGGCTATGGTCAGCCCCTTGGACACCGCGGCATAGGTGGGTAAAAGCCCCGCCGCACCCACCATGGCGCTCACCACCACCTCGGCGCCGGATTCGATCGCTGCCGCGGCATATCCTTCCGGCCCGAAAACGACCTGGGTCTTCAGCTCCCGGGGGAGGACTTTCTTAAGCTCCGCCGCGACTTCGGCGTTCAGCACCGCGATGATTTCAGGGCGATGTCTATGCGCCTGTTCGGCCAACAGGTCTATGGAGCGGGCTGCCGCCAAGCTGACCACACGGTAGCGGCCGGGGAAGCGCTCGATTACATCCAGGGCGTTGGCGCCTATGGATCCGGTGGAGCCCAGTATGGCCAGACGCTTCAGGCCCACCCCAACAACCTCGCCAAAAGAAGGCCGGGTCCGGCCAGCAGCAGCCCGTCCACGCGGTCCAGCACCCCGCCATGCCCGGGGAGAAGGTTTCCCGAATCCTTGGCCCCGGCTGCCCTCTTGATAAGCGATTCCAGCAGGTCCCCCAAAACGGCCAGCCCTCCCAGGCCCAAGCCTATGAATGCGCCTTTAGGGGCGCCCATTTCCGGTAAAAGGAATAATCCCATACCCACGCCGGTGGCGCCAGCCAGGGCGAGCCCGCCAGCCAAGCCTTCCATAGTCTTGTTGGGGGAGATGCGCGGGGCCATCTTATGCCTGCCCGCCAACTTGCCGCTGAAAAAGGCGCCGGTATCAGCAGCCGCCACCGCAGCCACTAAAAAGATCACCAGGCTGCGTCCGTTCTCCAGATGAAACAAGACCAACAGGCAAGACAGGGCGCCGCCCAAATAAAAAATTCCCCAGCCCAGACGTAGCAAACGGTCCAGTGCTGGGGCCAGATCGCCTCCCTTGGCCAGGGCCAGGGCCAGACAGGCGGACAGAGAAAGCCCCAAAGCGGCCAGGGATCCGGCAGGGCCGGCCAGGCCGGCCAGGGGAGCGGCGATAGCGGCGGCAATCCCGATGATTAACGCCGGAGTCTTGTCGCCGGGAAGCGCCAGTCGCGTATACTCCCACATGCCCAACCCAGCTATGGCGGCCAGCACCAGGGCCACCAGCCACAGTGAAGCGGTGAGGATAAAGGCCAAGGCTGCAATCCCCAGGGCCAGGCCCACTGCCACGCGAAGGCCTTGGATGGTGTTTTTGGAACCTGGTTCCTCAGCCATCTTGTTCACCCCCAAGCTGATCGCCGGTCTTGCCGAAGCGGCGCTGGCGGCGGGAAAAGGCCCATAAAGCTTCCATAAGCTCCGGTTTGCGGAAATCCGGCCAAAAGGTGTTGGTGAAGTAGAACTCCGTATAGGCCATCTGCCAGAGCAGAAAGTTGCTGGTGCGCAGCTCGCCGCTGGTGCGGATGAGAAGATCGGGGTCGGGAAGTCCGGCGGTGTAAAGATGGCCGGCCAAGGCCTGTTCGTCCACCGCCTCCGGCGACAAACGCCCGGCAGCCGCCTCTGAGCACAAACGGCGCGCCGCCCGCACGATCTCCTGGCGGCCGCCGTAGGACAAGGCCAAGGTGAGCACCATCTTATCTCCGACGGCGGTGTCGGCGATGATCTGTCCTAGAAGCGATTGGGTGGAGCCGGGGAGGCGGGAGGTCTCGCCGATGGTGTTCAGGCGGATGCCGTTTTCCAGCATCTCCTGGCGCTCTGACTTTAAAAAACGCTCCAGCAGGGTCATGAGCGCCTTGATCTCAGCCCGGGGACGGGACCAATTCTCTTCGGAAAAAGCGTAAAGGGTCAAGGCGGAGATGCCCAACTCCCGGCAGGTGCGCACCACCACCCGCACGCTTTCGGCGCCCTCCTCATGACCCCGCACCCGGCGCCAACCCCTCTTTTTGGCCCAGCGGCCGTTGCCGTCCATGATGATGGCCACATGAGCCGGCAGCACGGGCGGCGGGGGGCCCTCGGATGCTGAGGAGCCCTTGCTCTCTGTGGAAGTGGAATTCATTTATTGACTTTAGCTAAAAAAAGCAAGCCTCGGGATGACCTGGGGCAGTGGCGCTGGCTAGAATTCAAGAATCTCCTTTTCCTTTTCCTCGAGCAACTCGTCAACCTTGGCCACAAATTCATCGGTCAGCTTTTGGATCTGTTCCTGGCCCCGGAAAGAGTCGTCTTCAGAGATCTCGCCTTCTTTCTTGAATTCCTTGAGCATTTCATTGGCGTCGCGCCGTGCGTTTCTCACCGCCACCTTGGTGTCTTCACCCATCTTCCGCACCACTTTCACCAGCTCCTTACGGCGCTCCTCGGTGAGCGGAGGTATGGAGATACGCACCACTTTGCCATCGTTTTGGGGAGTCAGCCCCAGATCACTTTTAAGGATGGCCTTTTCAATGGCCTCACAGGAGCTCGGATCCCAAGGCTTTATAAGCAAAAGCCGGGGCTCAGGCACGGAGAGGCTGGCCATCTGGTTCAAGGGCGTGGGGGTTCCGTAGTAGTCAGCCCGCACGCTGTCCAGTATGGCCGGAGTGGCCCGGCCGGTGCGCACCCGCTTGAAATCACGCTTTAGGGCCTCGATGGCCTTGTCCATGGCCTGCTTGGTCTCTTGCTTGGTATCCTCGATCATATCTCACTCCACCCGGGAGCCCACCGGCTCGCCTAAAAGCACCCGCTTTATGTTACCAGGCTTCAGGAGGTCAAACACGATCACGGGAAGATTATTTTCTCCCGCCAGGCTGATTGCGGTCATGTCCATAACCCGCAGCCCCCGGGTCAGCACCTCTTTATAAGTAAGGTGCTTTATCTTTTGGGCCTCGGGGTTTTTCACCGGATCCTTATCATAGACCCCGGCCACCTTGGTGGCCTTGAGCAGCACCTCGGCCCCTATCTCTTCCGCCCTGAGGGCGGCGGCGGTGTCGGTGCTGAAGTAGGGGTTGCCGGTGCCGGCCGCGAAGATCACCACCCGGCCCTTTTCCAGATGACGCAGGGCCCGGCGGCGCACATAAGACTCCGCCACCTGGGGCATGGTTATGGCGCACATCATTCGCGTGGTCAAACCCCGGCGCTCCAGAGAGTCCTGCAGGGCCAGGGAATTGATCACCGTGGCCAGCATACCCATGAAATCGGCCTGCACCCGGTCCATGTCCTTGGCGCTGGCGCTGACGCCGCGAAAGATGTTGCCCCCGCCCAGCACCACGCCAAGTTCCACTCCCAGGGAATGGGCCTCCATCAACTCTTCAGCCACGTAGTCGAGCCGCTTGGCCTCGATCCCGAACTGCGACTCCCCCATGAGGGCCTCGCCAGAGACCTTTAAAAGGACCCTCTTGAAGACGGGGCGGGGCGGGCCGCTTTTGTTTTTGGGGCTCAAGACACCTCACCCAGTTGAAAGCGGGCAAATCTGCGGATCTGCACATTCTCGCCGGTCTTGGCCCGCATCTCGTTCAGCAGGTCTTCGATGGTCTTGTCTGTATCCTTAACAAAGGCCTGGCTCAAAAGGCAGCTTTCGGCCACGAATTTCTTCAGCTTACCCTCGATGATTTTATCCACGATCTTCTCCGGCTTGCCTTGGTCCAAGGCTTGGGCCCGGTAGATCTCGCGCTCTTTGGCCAACACCTCCTCAGGAATGTCCTCGGCCTGGACGCACAAAGGATTGGAGGCGGCGATGTGCATGGCCAAATCCTTGGCAAAGGTCATGAACTCATCGGTCTTGCCGGTGAAATCAGTCTCGCAATTGACCTCTACCATCACGCCCAGCTTACCGCCGGCGTGAATGTAGCTGGCTATCTGACCTTCGGAGGCCTGGCGGTCGGCGCGCTTGGCCGCCACTGACAGGCCCTTTTGACGCAGCCAGTCCACGGCCTTTTCCATGTCGCCGTCGCATTCGGTCAGCGCCTTTTTACAGTCCATCATGCCGGCGTTGGTTTTCTCGCGCAGCTCTTTTACCATGGCGGCGGTGATGCTCACTTTTTTAGCTCCTTGGTTGCGGGGGCGGCGGGCAGCGGCCCTAAAGCCGTAACCCGCCGCGATTTAGCATGAATTTCAGCAGTGACTAAGGCCCAGGTAAAGCCTGTTTTAAGCGTCGGATGCAGCCTCGGGCTGCTCCTGGGTCTCGCCCGCCGGTTCAGCCTCAGCCTTTTCTTCTGTGCCGGGCTGGTCTTCTTTATCGACTCTGCGGGTGTAGACCACCTCAGGCCCTTTTTGCTCTTCAGCCCGGCCCACGGTCAACTCGGGCATGTCCTTGGGCATCTCCACCGGTTCGGGCCGCTCCGCCTCACGGGCGCTGCGGGTGTCTCTTAGGGCCAGGCCCTCGTTGGCGGCGTCGGCCATCTTGCCGGACACCAGGCGAATGGCCCGTATGGCGTCGTCATTGCCGGGGATAAGGTAGTCCAATCCCTCAGGGTCGCAGTTGGTGTCCACCAGGGCCACAGTGGGGATGCCCAGGCGCCTGGCCTCGTTGACCGCGATTTTTTCCTTTTTGATGTCAACCACCACCACCACGGCGGGCAGCCGGTTCATGTCCCGAATGCCGACCAGGTTTTGCTTTAATTTGGCCAGTTGGCGCTGCAGGGACATGGCCTCCTTTTTGGGGAAGCGCTCGATGGAGCCGTCTTCTACAATGCCTTCCAGATATTTATAGCGTTCGATGGAACGCTTGATGGTGGTGAAGTTGGTCAGCATGCCGCCCAGCCAGCGGTGGTTGACATAGTACATGCCGCAACGCTGGCTTTCTTCCTGGATGATGTCTGCGGCCTGGCGCTTGGTGCCTACAAACAGCACGTCGCCGCCCTTGGCGACCGCCTCCACCACAAAATCATAGGCAACACGAAAAAGCTTGATGGTTTTCTGCAGGTCAATGATGTAGATGCCGTTTCTGGCCCCGAAGATATAGGGCTTCATCTTGGGATTCCAGCGGCGGGTCTGGTGGCCGAAATGTACGCCAGCCTCTAAAAGCTGGCGCATGGACACGTCAAAACTCATCTTTTCCTCCGTCGTTTTGGTTTGCCGCCGCCCCCCTCAAACCGGAACCCAGGCCCACCGGCCCATAGGCCGGCACCGGACCCTCCGTCAGGGGACGTGTGTAATTAAATCGCAGAAGAATATCACAACCTTCCGGCCCTGGCAAGGCCTTCAACCCAGGCTGACTACTAGCCGGCGGCCGGTTGCGGTTTGGGGGTCAGTCGACTTTTCGCCGTGACTCCAAGGAGCGGGCCAAGGTCTGCCCGTCCATGTACTTGAGATCGCCGCCCACCGGCATGCCGTAACCCAGACGGCTTACCAGCAGGGAGGTGTTCTCCAGGGCCTGGGCCAGAAGATTGGCCGTGGCCTCACCCTCGGTGGTGGGGTTGGTGGCGATTATCACCTCCCGCACCTGGTTTTGGCGGGCCCGGGCCAACAGCCGGTCCAGGCGAAGTTGTTCGGGTCCCATCCCCTCCAAGGGAGAAAGCGGGCCGGCCAGGACAAAATAGCGGCCCTTGAAGCTCCCGGCAGCCTCCATGGCCGCCAGGTCGGCCGGGGATTCCACCACACAAAGAAGTCCCGGATCCCGCCCGGGATCGGCGCAGATGGAACAGGGATCGCTATCGCTCAAATTAAAGCACTGCGAGCAGGTGCAGACCTCTTGCTTTAGCCGGGCCAGGGACTTAGCCAACACCCTCACCTCCGGCTCCGGGGCCCGCACCAGGTGCAAGGCCAGGCGTTCGGCGCTCTTGCGGCCCAAACCCGGCAACTTGGCGATCTGGTTGATCGCCTCCTGCACTGCCTTGGGATACATGGCCTTAAGGGACCCCTATCCGAACAAGCCGGGTATATTGAGACCGCCGGTGAGCTTGCCCATCTCCTGGGCCATCATCTCCTGGGCCCGGCGTTGGGCCTCACCCACAGCCGCCACCACCAGATCGCTGAGCATTTCAATATCATCCGGGTCCACCACCTCCGGCTCCAGCTTGAGCTTTAAAAGCTCCCCTTTGCCGTTCACCGTGGCTTCCACCATGCCGCCGCCAGCCTGGGCGCTCACCTCACGGCCTTCCAGCTCCTCCTGCATGCGCATCATCTGTTGCTGGACCTTCTGGGCTTGTTTCATTAAGTTGCCCATACCTTTGGGATTCATATCATTTCTCCATTACAGAGTTCTTTACTCAAGCCTAATGGATTCTTAGCTCTACGCAAGGGTATAACCTCATTCATCCTCTGGGCCAGAAGGGTTGAGGGCCACCACCTGGGCCTCAAACACCTCCACCGCCTCTTGCACCGCCGGATGTTCAGCCAGATTGCTGGCCAGCTCGGCCTGGGAAACGGCGTTTGCTGGAGGCTCCGGCGGGGCCGGTGCCGCCTGCAGAGAGACCCTGGGCGCATTGCTAAACAGTTCGCCCAGAAAGCCCTCCAGCTTGGTTTGGTTCTCGGCGGTGCAGTGGGAAGAGGCCGTGGGCGAGGCGGGAAAGGTAATCTCAAACATCCCCTGTTGCATTCGGGCCTGGGACCGGCCCAATAGCGAACCCAGGATAGGCTCCAGACGCGAAGCGTAGCGGGTCAGCTCCCTTAGTGCCGCCTCCGGTGCGGGCATGGGCTTGACTGCCCCAGCCCCGGCGGCCGGATCAGGCGGGGCGGCGGCGGATTCGCCCGCAGCGGGCCGGACTATGGGCTCGGGGGGTGCGGAAGAGGGACCGGATCCTGGTTCCGGGGAGGGGCTGGCCCCTGGCGCCGCCTGCAGGCGGGCCAATATCTCCTCCAGGTTCAAGACCGGCCGCACCTGGGTGAGCTTGAGCAGGGTCATCTCCATGACCAGCCGGGGCTGCCCGGCGCGGCGGAACAGCTCTTCGGCCCGGGCCAGGTGATCGAACACCTCATGTAAAGTCTCGGGGCTGACTTCCCGGGCCTGCTGCCTAAGCCCGCGCAGCTCCTCTTCGGTCAGGCCGAAGAGCTCCATACCCTCGGGCGCAGCCTGGGCTGCGGCCAGGTTACGGAAGTGCTCCTGCAAGGCGGCATAAAAAGACTGCATCTCCCCGCCGGCGCCATACACCTGGGCCACCAGGTCCAACACCTCATCGGCCTTGCCGGCCAGCACCGCCCCGGCCGTAGCCCGGACCAGCTCCCGGTCCACCAGACCCAAAAGCTCCACCACCTCTTGGTGGCTTAGTTCCTGGCGTCCCAGGCTGAGCACCTGATCCAACAGGCTCAAGGCGTCGCGCACCGACCCATCCGCCTCCCGGGCCATGAGGGCCAGGCTCTCCGGCTCCAGGCGGCAGCTTTCCGCCTCAAGCACCTGGGCCAGGTGTTGGCTCAGGGTTTTGGGAGACAGCCGGCGGAAGTCATAGCGCTGGCAGCGGGAGAGGATGGTCAAGGGCACTTTGTGCACATCGGTGGTGGCCAGGATGAAGACCGCGTGCTCAGGAGGTTCCTCCAAGGTCTTGAGCAAGGCGTTAAAAGCCGCCTTGCTGAGCATATGGACCTCGTCCAGGATGGTCACCCGGTACCGGGCCGCCTGGGGCCGGTAGCGGATCATCTCCCTCAGCTCGCGGACATCCTCCACCCGGGAGTTGCTGGCCGCGTCGATCTCCTGCACATCCACAGAGCGGCCTTCGTCGATCTCCCGGCAAAAGGAACATTGGTTGCAGGGATCTGCGCTGGGCCCGCCATCGCAGTTCAAGGCCTTGGCCAGGATGCGGGCCACCGAGGTCTTGCCCACTCCCCTGGGCCCGGTGAAACAAAAGGCATGGGCCAGCCTGCCTGTGGCCAAGGCCCCGGCCAGGGTCTTGGTGATATGCTCCTGCCCCACGACCTGGTCAAAGGTCTTGGGGCGGTGTTTGCGGGCCAGGACCAGATAGCTCAATTGCGGGTTTCCCTCATAGGAATTTAGCAACTAAGGTCTTAAATATACACATAAAATTAAGGCAAGGGCCTCTTTGTAAACATAACACCGGCCCCGGCGGACTGTCAAATTAAGAGCCTGGGATTAATCACGGCCAGGCTGTCAACAAGCGGGACGCACAGATGACCTTGCTTTTGAATGCCAATCTGGCCAGCTTCCTCCATTGGCTGATTCCGGACAAATGGAGCGGGCCTAATGTAAAAAACTTACTGCCCTTCGAACACATCCTCCATCACCGCCAGGGCGAACCTGGCTGCTACGGTGGCCGGACCTCCACCCATCTCCATGCCCACTTCAAGCGCCTCCAGCACCTGCTGCTGGGTTGCCCCCGCCTTTACCGCCTCTTCGAGGTGCCATTGCATGCAGGACTCGCAGTTGATAACCACGGAAATACCCAAAGCTATCAGCTCCTTGACCTGCTTGGGCAGGTCCCCGTCTGTGAAGGCGGCCCTTTCCATCTCTAAAAAAGCCGCATAAGTCTTTGAATCTAAGGACAAAAGTTTCTCATGCGCCACCTTGCGCTCCCGGGATATCTGCCGCAGTTTGTCCTTATTTTTCATGAGACTTAAGGCTCCTTTTTTTCAGGGCGAATGGCCGGTTAATAAGCGGCGGCACCCGGCGGTCGACCGGGGTCTGGGACCCGGCCCATATATCCAGGAATCATTATCTTCTCTCCTCCTGGGGGAGAGATTGGGTTTTGCTCTTGGTTGAAATAATCGCCGGACGTACCGGAATGCAAGATCAGGCCCCTGAACCCCTGGTCAAGAACCACGGCCCCTGCCGGCCTTTTAGGGTCTGGCCGGCATCACGGTAAGGTCGCCCCCCAGTCCCTTGGCCCTCATTCTGGCTGCCAAGGCCTGGGCCCCGGCCCGGTTGGAGCAACATCCAGCCCAAACCCGGTGCCAAGTGCGGCCTTTGACCTGGGCCGTCTTGACCTCAGCCGCGAAACCCTGGCTGGCCAGAATACCCCTGTCGCGCTGGGCATAGCTGGGATTTAGGTTAGAGGAGTAAAGCACGGCATACCTTCCCCCAGCCGTTGCTGCGGAGCCGGTCCGCGCCGGGGTCGCACCCGTGCGGGTCCGGGTCTGGCCTCCGGGCGCAGATGCCGCCTGGGAATCGGCCCTCAGGCCGGTGAGGGCGGCGTCCATCTGGGCGATGGCCCTTTGCCGGGGGTAATCCTCGCGTTCGGGTCCGGAGCGGGCCTTTTCCAGCCCCCGTTTCCAGACTTCGGCGGCCAAAAAGTCCTGGCCCTGTTCTTTGTAAATCAAACCCAATTGGTAATAGGCCTGATACATGTTGGGATCGATCTTGATGGCCAATTCCAATTCAGATTGGGCCTTGTCCAACTGGCCGTCGGCACGAAAGGCCATGGCCTTGTCCCAATGCTCGGCAGCAGCCGTAACCGGAGTCTTTGCTTCCGGGCCCGGCTCCGCCCCGCACCAGCCCGATATGGTGGCGCAAGCGGGCAATAAAAAAAAGATTGCCAGGATTAAACAAAAGGCGGCCGCAAGGCCTTGTATACGCATCTTCCACCTCCGGGCTCAACAGACACCCCAATCCGTTTGGAGCAGCTTAACACGTAAAAAGGCATGGGGCCAAGGGGGTTAGTCTTGGTTGGATTCATCAGGGCCCGGAGCTTCCGGCGCGGATGGCGGAGGCGTTTTTTGGCCTCCCCGCCAAAAAGACAATAACTGACCGCCGCCCAGGGAAACCTTGTCCCGGCTCGAGCCCAGCCGCTCCCGGTTCCAGCGTTTTTGGCGGCGCTGAATTTCAGCCGGTTCATAGAACCGCATCCAAGGCTCTTGATAGTGCCATGTCTCCGGCTGGCCGCTGTGAAAGGCAATCTCCACGTCCTCGGGGCAGAAACCAACCGGCAGCCAGGCGTTGGTATCCCGCAAGGACTGCTCATCCCGGGCAAACTTCAACAAGGCCAAGCGGTACTCCTGGCGGCGAAAGTCCAAGAGAATCTGCCCGGCCAACTGGCGCACAACCCTTTCCTCGCCCTCGTCCATGAGGCGCTCCCCCAAAAGACGGAAGGCATGTTCACTGGAATCCGGGTTTCTAAGCGCCACCGCGGCCAGGCCTTTCATGGCCAGATCCCGGGCTGACCATCCCGCGGTTTGGTCGCGGACCACCGCGGTCAAGCCGGGTATGACAGGGGGGCCTAAGTGGCCCAACAAAGATGGCAAAACCTCGCCCACCCAATCACAATCAAAGGCATCGGCCCAACGCAGGGCGGCAAGCAAGGGCACCACCGCCTCCTCACCGCCGCGGTGCCCTAAAATATAGGTGGCGTGCACCACCGCCCACCAATCCGGCAACTCAGCCAGCCAGCTCTGCTTGTCCATCACGATCTGGGCCAGGTAAGGTGCCAGAGAGTCCCGCCGGGCTATCTCTTCAGCTGCATCTGCGCCCAAACGATCCTCGCCGGTAAACAAAAGCTCGACCAGGCGCTCGTCTTCCATGGAAGCGTAATCCAGTTGGTTGATCATTAAAAACCCTCTTGACCTCATTCGGGGGCGGAGGCATTTTTGGGGGGCGCATCTGGTCCCTTAAAATCAATATACCCCAGGTATTGGGGCGGGACAATATCTCATGGCCTGGGATGGATAATAAGGAGGCAAGTCATGGCTGTGATTCAATTCAGCGTAGTACCCCTGGGCACTGCCACCACCAGCCTGTCCGCGTATGTAGCCGAAGTCCACCGCGCTTTGCAGCAGAGCGGAGTCAAACACCAGTTGACCCCTATGGGCACGGTCCTGGAAGGGCCTTTGCCCCAACTTATGGAGGTCATCCTAAAGGTCCATGAGCTGCCTTTTGACAAAGGCGCCCAGCGGGTCATGACCCTGATCAACATCGATGACCGCAGGGACAAAAAGGGCACCGCCCAGGGCAAGGTGGAAAGCGTCCTGACCAAGCTTTGAGCATCCCCCGTAATATCCTGCCTGATTGATGCCAATGGGCCACCGCTCCAGGCAGGCATTGTTAACCCAGGCCAATGCCCTATATACTTAGAGGTGCCTTATAAATGGGGGGAGTGAACCGATGAACAACGTCTTGGGGAAATCCATGAGATTTAAGCACACCCTGGCGGCAATAGTCCTTGCCTGCCTGACCCTTGCCGCCGCCTGCGCGGTCAACCCCGTCACCGGGCAACAGGAACTCTCTTTTATGAGCGAGGGCCAGGAAGTCGCCCTGGGCGCGCAAAACTTCCCTTTGTATACCCAGAAGATGGGGGGGAAGCCGGCCGACGATAAGGACCTGCAGGGCTATGTGAACAACCTGGGCCGCAAGCTGGCCGCCACCAGCCACCGCCCCAACCTTCCCTGGGAATTCAATGTGGTCAACCACAGCTCGGTCAACGCCATGGCCCTGCCCGGGGGTAAGATCATGGTGACCAGGGGCCTTTTAAATAAGCTTAACAGTGAGGACGAACTGGCCTTTGTGCTGGGCCATGAAATCGGCCATGTCACCGCCCGCCACGCGGCCAGCCAATATACCAACGGCGTGCTCATCAGCGTGGCGGTCATGGGGGTGGGCGCCGCTTTGCAGGGAAGCGATTACGCCCCCTTGGGCACGGCCGTGGCCGGGGCCGCGGGCAGCCTGCTCATGCTCAGCTATTCCCGGGACCAGGAGCGCCAGGCCGATGAATTGGGCTACACCTATATGGTGCAGAACAATTACAACCCCAAGGCCATGTTGGAGGTGTTTAAGATCTTCCGCTCCCTGGAAAAAGAAGAGCCCGGAGTCATAGGGGCCATGCTGCGCAGCCATCCCTTGACCTCTGAGCGCATTGACTACACCAAAAACATGGTTGACCGCACCAAGCCCGGGCTCTTGCAAAGGCCCTATCAGGTGGCTGGATACAACCAGGCG
>JASFOZ010000046.1:0-14573 GCA_050116255.1 Desulfarculaceae bacterium | reverse complement strand
TTGCAGTGCCAGGGAGAAATCGTACGCGGACTGGAAGAAAAGCCCGTGTACAAGTTTTTTGTAAACGCCGGGGTGTACCTTATGGAGCCGGATGCCCAAGGCCTGATCAAGCAAGGTGAGCATCTGGACATGACCGATCTTATCGGGCGCCTTTTGGCAAAGGGGGAAAAGGTAGTGAGCTTTCCCATTATCGAATACTGGCTGGATGTGGGAAACCCCTCGGACTACCAGAAGGCCCAGGAAGACGCTCAAAACGGAAAGCTGAATCCATGAACTGGCAAGGCAAAAAGGTCTTGGTAACCGGCGCCGGCGGCTTTATCGGCAGCCATCTGGCCGAAGCCCTGGTCCAAAAGGGGGCCTCAGTAAGGGCCATGGTGCATTATAATGCCCTGGGTTCATGGGGCTGGCTCGATCAATCGCCCCAATCCCAAGACATGGAGATAACCTCCGGCGATATTGCCGACTCCGCCTGGGTGGACCAGGCGCTGGCAGGCATGGAAATCGTCTTTCATTTGGCCTCCTTGATCGCCATCCCTTATTCTTACCTAGCGCCGGCCTCCTATGTGCGCACCAATGTAGAAGGCACCCTGAACCTGCTGCAGGCGGCGCGGCGGCATCAGGCGGAGCTGGTGGTGCACACATCCACCAGCGAGGTCTACGGCACCGCGGTGACGGTGCCCATCAAGGAAGACCACCCCCTACAGGGCCAGTCGCCTTACTCAGCCTCAAAAATCGCCGCCGACAAGATGGCCGAAGCCTTTAATCTATCCTTCGGCCTGCCCGTGGTCACGGTGCGCCCCTTTAACACCTTCGGCCCCCGGCAATCGGCCCGGGCCGTAATCCCCACCATTATCACCCAATGCCTGGCCGGCGAGAAACTAAGGCTGGGCAATCTTCACCCCACCCGGGATCTGAACTATGTAGCCAACACCGTAGATGGATTTCTGGCCTCCGCAGCCGAGCCCCAGGCAGTGGGCAGGACCATCAATCTGGGATCAGGACGGGAGATATCCATAGGCGATCTGGCCCGCCTTATCGGGGGATTGCTTGACCGCCCCCTGGAAATCGAGCAGGCCCCGGAACGGCTCCGCCCAGATGGCAGCGAGGTGGAGAGGCTTCTGGCCGACAACTCCCTGGCCCGGAAGCTGCTTGGTTGGGAACCCAAGGTGGTCCTGGAGCAAGGCCTGAAAATGACCATCACCTGGATTCGCCAGAACCAGGACAAGTATCGGCCCGGTGAATATGTCCTTTGAGCCAGGAGCCCCGGCCCCATCAGGGTTCATCCCCTTGTGCACCCCCGTGCTTGAGGGAAATGAATGGAAATACCTTAAACAATGCCTGGACACCGCCTGGGTCTCGTCGGCGGGCGCTTTTGTCAGGCGCTTCGAGGAGGAGACAGCCTCCTTTTTAGGCCTCCCCCACGCCGTGGCCACGGTAAACGGGACTGCCGCCCTGCACATGGCCCTCTTGGTGGCCGGCGTGGAACCAGACCATGAGGTGTTGATCTCAACCTTGAGCTTTATCGCTCCTGCCAATGCGGTGCGTTATCTGGGGGCCTGGCCGGTTTTTATGGATGCGGAGCCGCAATACTGGCAGATGGACCCGCAGAAGGTGACGGACTTCATAGAAAAAGAGTGCCGTTTCTCCGACGGAGCCCTCTGGAACCGGGGTACAGGACGACGGATCAAGGCCATTGTGCCCGTGCACATCTTGGGTCATCCCGTGGACATGCAGCCACTTTTGGAACTGGCCGCAAAATATGACCTGGCCGTTGTCGAGGACGCCACTGAAAGCCTGGGGGCTGCCTATCGCCACAAGCCGGTGGGCACCTTGGGCGACATAGCCTGCCTGAGTTTTAACGGCAATAAACTGATCACCACCGGCGGCGGCGGCATGATCGTCACCGGCAATGAGAAATTGGCCCAAAAGGCCCGCTACCTGACCACCCAGGCCAAGGACGACTCCTTGGAATACGTGCATGGTGAGGTGGGCTTCAACTACCGCCTTACCAACTTGCAGGCCGCCATGGGCTGCGCCCAGTTGGAGCAGATTGACCGGTTTATAGCTGCCAAGCGTCGCATCGCCGCCTCTTATCAAGAAGCCCTGGACGATCTTCCCGGCATCACCACCATACCCCAGGCCGAATGGGCCCAGAGCGTGTACTGGCTCTATACGATTTTGGTTGACGCAGATGCCTATGGCATCAACTCCCGGGAGTTAATGCGCAGCCTGGAGAAAAAGAAAATCCAGACCCGGCCCTTGTGGCAACCCTTACATCTGAGCCCCGCCCATAAAGAATCCCAAAGCTATTTTTGCCACATTGCCGAAGATCTCAATCAACAGGGCCTATCTCTGCCCAGCTCAGCGGGGCTAAGGGACGAGGAGATCGCCCGCATTGTGGAGGCCATCCGCCTTTTGGCATCTGGCGGCGGGTGATTCCAGGGAATAAAGAAATTCACTATAGCAAGCTTCCAACCTTACCGGCCCGCGCCCCTATAACCTCAGCTTTCGCGAAAGAGGATTTTTACAGACAATGAGCAAACGCCAGGAAAACGATGAGCAAACCGCTGCCGCTTACGCCTATGCCGAATCTTTTGTGCCCCCGGACAAGGCCGCCAAGCATGCCGCCAAGTTCGATAAGCGCGTGGACAATCTGCGCCACCAAATTGAAGTGTCCCTGCTTAACCGTTATGTCAAGGGCAGTTTGTTTGATTGCACCATCGGTTTCGGGAGACTGGTAGGGGAGTTGACTGAAGTCACCTCCTACCAGGGTATGGACTACTCGCCGGCCTTTGTGGAGAGCGTCCGCCAAAACCATCCCCAGGTAAGTGTGATGCAGGGGGACCTGCTCAAGGGCATTAATCAAGAAGCGGACCGCTTCGATACCGTTATCTGCTTGCGCACCCTGCCCGCCCTACCTGCCAGCGACCGGATCATCAGCGATATGGTCCGTATAACCCGCCCCGGCGGCCTGATTGTCTTTGATTATGGCACCCGGCCTAAAAAAGGAGAGATAGGGGGCGTCACCACCACCTTCAACACCATGTCTGTAAAGCAGGTTGCAGCCGACCTGCCTGTCAAGCTGATGGCCAGTCATCGTTTGGATTCCCCTCTGCTCCTGGCCGTGAAAAAAAATGATTTCCTCAACCGCTGGTTTCATGTGCGTTTCAACATCCTCTCCGACCGTTTTTACATGTGGCTGGACCGCTTTTTGACCGGCTTCAAAGCAGACCGCCGCCTCTATGTCTTCAAGAAAACAAGTTAGCCTGCCCGGGGAAACTATGGACTCAGCCCCTTTGATATTTAAGCCAGATAGCGCAAACCGGGTTTTTCCTGAGGCCTTGAGTGAATTGGAATAACCAGGACGGCTCATGAACAGGATGACGAACTAAACATGAAGGGGAGCACCAACATAAACTCCGTCCGCAGAGACTGGCTCATGGGGGGGCTGGCTGCGGCCTTGATCGTCCTGGGAGCGCTCCTGGCCGAGTATAAGTATTTCCTTAATGGGTCCTCCATCTACCACATCAACTCCCTGGCCTCCTCCACTCTGGCCTTCATCAAGCTCACCATCGACAACTTCAGAAACCTGGATTTTTATCCCCAGTACTGGTGCAACCTAATCTACACTGGGGGCCCGATTCACACCGGATTGAGCGTTTACAACCCTCTACTGATTTTGGTTGCCCCCTTTGCCAAGTTCAGCGATGCCCTGATTGCCTATGGGATAGTGATACGAATCCTGGCAGGCGGCGGAATGCTGCTGCTGCTCAGGCGCATGAACATAAGCCGGGCCGCTGCCATCGCCTGCGCCCTGGTCTACATGTACAACCCCTGGTACGCCTCACTGGGCCAGGATCCCCAATTCGGATCCATAGTAGCCCTGGCCCCCTGGGTGCTGCTCTGTCTGGAAAAGATGGCCCAGGACTTGAATCACATGGGCCGGTGTATCTGGGACTCGTTGCTCTTGGCCCTGGCCCTCACCCTTTCCTTTCTGGCCACCAACATTCAAACCCATACCTTTCTTTTACTCTTGGCGGTGTTCCCTTTTGCCGTTTTGCGGATCGCTCCTCCCGGCGTTTTCTCACAGCCAGCGGGCATTAAGAAATCCCTGGCCTTCCTGTGCCTGGTTGGCCTGGGTATAGGGCTCCATCTGGGCATGATCGTCTTTGAATTGGTGCCAACCTATAAATCCCTGGCAGTCAGCGACCGGGTGGTGTCTGGAGAAGGAGTCAAGGTACTGCTTTACAGCTTTATTTTGCTGGGATCAGGCCTGGTAATAAAATGGCTGCTGACGCAAAGGTTGTGGGGGCTTTCCCTGCTGGCGGGGCTGGTGCTGGCCTGGGGACTGAGTTATGCCGGCGAGCACATCTCCTGGCAAAACCTGTTTATCGCCAATTACACCCAAAAGATGACCGCCGAGGCCTTTGAGTTCCGTTTTCAGCATATGGGGCATATATTTACAGCCCTGCAGTTTGGCTTCTTGGTCCTGGCGCTATTGATTCCAGGCCTCAACCGGTCAAAGCGCAACGAACTTTGGTTTCTGGCCCTGGCCATCACCACCCTGCATTGGCTATGTTTGCAGCCTCATCTGCTGGCCCACATTCCTCTGGTGGGAAGCTCCCTGGCCCAGATTCTGACCGGTGCGGCGACCAAATATAACCTTCGTTTCCTGTTCATACCGCTCTTGGGGCTTTGCTTGGGTATGGGGCGCTCCCTGGACTTTATAGGCTCCAGGCTAAAAGCCCTGTTTCAAAAGGACGGCCGGCAAAGAAGACTTGGTTTGGGTTTGGCGGCTGGAATCTTGCTGGGACTATTTTGCCTGGAGGCGGCTTATGTATACTTCAACCGAACCGTCTTCACCCAGGCCCTGCCCTTGCTGAACGCCTCGATCCCTGAGAACCGGTTTCTGGCCGGGATGCGCCCGGGCGAGCGCACGCTGGGGATTTCAGAAAAAGTTCACACCAACAAAAAACGAGTGTTGGAGGCCAGGGCCCTGCCCCGTTGGTTGATGCCGGTTTATTTCGGCGCTAACACCCTTTCCAAGGTGGGGATAAACGCGGTGCCTAAAGAGACGCGCCGGTTTTATCGTATAGCGGTGCCTGAATACTTTGGCGCCTCGCCCCAAAAGCCCCTTAATCCCATGCTCAATTTTGCTGGAGTCAAATATCTGTTTTCCATACCGAACCTCGCCACTCAGCCGCATCTGAGGCTTGTGAAAAAAGGACTCGAATACCACATTTACCAAAACCAGGCCGCCTTCCCCCGTTTGTTGCTCCTGGCTCATACCACCTCCCGGCCCAATGGCAAAGCCATTGCCTGGCTGAAGAACCTAACCGAAAAAGAACTGCGCACCACGGCCTATCTCCCTCCGGGCCGCATAGTGGCCCTGGAAAATGACGGCCTCAACCAAATCACCAGTGCCAACGCCCAGGATTTTGCCTCCAACTTGGGAAAGGTGCATTTCATTACTTACGGCAATGAGCTGATTGAGGTAGGCTGCGATATTCAGCAGGAATGTTTGCTGGTGCTTACAGATACTTTTTTCAAGGGCTGGAAGGCCTGGGCGGAAGGAAAACCTGTGGAGATCATCCGGACTGACTACGCCTTCCGGGGAATGAAACTGAAGCCAGGCAAGTATACTTTGGTCTTAAAATTCGCCCCTGACTCTTACTATCTGGCCTTGATTATCTCCGCCCTCACGCTGGCAGTGGTCCTGGGGGGACTAATTTGTTTGTATCTCTTTTTTCCTGGGCAAACCAAGCCAGGCCACCAATAATGAGTCCGAATTTATTAACATATAACTCCTTTGAGGCCTCAAAGAAATGAATGATACCGCCATTGCCGAGATCGCCGATATAGATCTCCGCGGCGCCCGGTTGGCTTTGATAACACCGCCTTTACCCCGTTCCCATCTATACGGGGAATGGGATCTGTCCCTGGTTGATAGCATCAGCCCCCCTCTGGGAATTTTGTCTCTGGCAGGCATGGTGCGTAGCTATGGGGGGGAAGTGACCATCCATGACGCCTACTCCCGCCGATTGGGACTGGACTCTTGCGTGGCAGAGGTTCTTGCACTCAATCCAGATGTAATCGGCATAAGCTGCATGACACCTTCATTTACCCAGGCCAGCCGTCTGATCACTGCCTTAAAAAAAGAAAATCCTCAGGTGCCACTTCTTCTGGGAGGACCCCATATCACCGCTCTGCCCGCACAAACCATGAACCTGGTTCCAGGTTTGGATGTAGGGGTTTTGCGTGAGGGAGAAGTGACCATTGTGGAACTCATGGATTGTTTGACCCATGGAAAGGACCTCAAAGAAGTCAAAGGAGTCATTTACCGCCGCGATAACCAGATCGAGCAGACGACAGACAGGGAATTTATAAGGGATCTGGACCATCTGCCTTTGCCTGCCTGGGATCTATTGCCTTCCCTCACAGACCCCTACCGGGTCTCAATAATCGGCAGCAAGGGAGACAAATCAACCAGCCTGCTCACATCCAGAGGATGTCCCGGGCGCTGCACTTTCTGTGACGTGGGTGGGGTGGGCCGAAAGATTAGGGGTTTCAGCGCCGACTATGTCCTCAATATGATAGAGCATCTTATAGGCCAATACGGTATCAACGATTTTCTCATATATGATGATACTTTTATGGCGCTTAAGAAACGCACCCGGCGTATATGTGAGGAAATCATAAGTCGTGGCTGGAAAATTCATTGGTCCTGTTGTGCCCGAGTAGACATAGTCGACCCCGAGATACTCGCTCTCATGAAAAAAGCCGGATGCTGGCAGATAGAATACGGCATCGAATCCGGCAACCAAGACATGCTGGATTTTATGAAAAAACGTATTAAGTTAGAACAAATTGAAAGAGCCCTGAAATGGACGAAATCAGCCGGGATTGAAACCAGGGGCAACTTCATATTCGGTTTTTTGGGAGAAACGAAAAAGACTCTTCAAGATACCATCGATTTCGCCCTGAAAGTAGATCTGGACTATTTTCAACAAACCTTTTTAACTCCTTATCCTGGTTCGGAAATTTATGGCGTCGCAGATTCTTATGGATATTTTGATAAAGATTTCAATAAAATGACCAATATAACCATAAACTTTATACCAAGGGGCATGACCAAAGAGGAGTTGGAAAAGTCTTCTGCTCAGGCATTCCGCCGTTTTTATCTCCGTCCCCGCATCATATGGCACCACCTGAAAAAAATCTCTAATCTCCGCGACCTTAGGCGCCTGCTTTTGGCTTTTTGGGCCTTTTTAAAAACATTGACTCGCAGGGATCTATCCCCTTATAAAAGGTCTGTTTAAAATTGAACTTTTTTCGACTTGTACCCCGATCCTTTAAAAGCACCGCCAGGGAATGGGGCTCCGTAGGGGAGTGCCAAAAGCCGAACTCATGGCCAGTCTCTATGCCCTGATCAATACCGATTATCCATATACGGTTCATACCCGTAAGTATTAGAAACTTATGGCGTTAATCTTTACCTGCGTTCTTTTTTAGGCGACATTAGGGGACAAGGTGAAACCTGTCCGCCCAGGTTGATTTAGAGAAAACAAGTGGATAAGATATCTTAAGTTTGCATAGAGCCCCATTTCCGAACGGTTGGAAGAAGATATTATCGGCCAGTGTAAAATTTATTAGCCTGCCGCGATTTTTGGCCAATACAGGAGCAAATAAGCAGCGTGGGCTGCCACAAGGGGAAGTAACGGCATTGCCGCACTTTTTAGGCTACTAAAATGAACGATAGGATACCCCACCAAGTTTCGGTTAAAGATGTTAAGCAATTTTGGGACACGCACCCTCTACTTAGCTACGAACTGGAGTCCGAGCCGGGCACCCCAGAATTTTTCAAGGAATATGATGCCATAAGGGCGGAGCAGGAATTTAAGTATTGCTTTCACCTGCTTGAAATGCAGCCTGGGCTGGGGGTTAACAAAGTCCTGGATGTTGGCTGCGGCAATGCCTGGCTTTTGGCCCAATACGCCCAAAAGGGAATGAAGGTGACTGGTATAGACATGAGTTCTAAAGCGGTGTCCATATCCAGAGCCCGCTTCCAGCACATGAAAATAAAAGGTGAATTTTTGTGCGCTTCGGCGGAAGACATCCCCTTTGCTGATAACAGTTTTGACATTGTTACCTCTCTCGGTGTGATCCATCATACGCCCCGCACAGTGCGGTGTGCCCAAGAAATAATTAGAGTCTGCAAACCGGGGGGGCAAGTAATTATTGCGGTTTATTATGAGAACTTGCTGGTCAAGAAATGGTTTTTCCCCCTCACCCGACTTGGTTTGAAAATTATGGGGGAAAAAAATCGCAGCAAATTAACCTTGAATGAGTTCGTTAGACAATATGACGGCCCGGATAATCCCTTAGCCAAGGTATACACTCTGAAACAAGCCCGCCAGCTGGTTAAAGGCCTTGATAACTTACGCCATGAAGTTCATTATTTTCCCAGACGCTTTGTGCCAGGATTGGCTAGCATGCCTCTTCAAAAAAGCCTGGAAAGGCTACTGGATTCCAAGTTGGGTTTCTTGATTTATCTAATTGGCAACAAGCCGGCCTGAATCTATAGACTGAAAATGCCGACTTTCTCTGATTATGCAAGGATAAAAGCATCTTGTGCGGAATAGTGGGCTGGGTAAGGCCCGATGATAAGCCCTGTGGATCAGCCTTGGTTAAGGCCATGGCCGATGTGGTGGCCCACCGCGGCCCGGATGACGAAGGCTATTACCTGGGCCCGGGAGTGGCCCTGGGCCACCGCCGCCTTTCCATCATCGATCTGTCTACCGGCCACCAACCCATGGTCAGCAAAGACGGCCGCTACGTAATCGTATACAACGGCGAGGTCTACAACTTCCCCTCCCTGCGCCGAGAGCTCGCCGGCCTGGGTCAGCGCTTTTTCACCCGCAGCGACACCGAGGTACTGCTGGCAGCCTTTGCACACTGGGGTCCGGCCTGCTTTACCCGGTTTAAGGGTATGTTTGCCTTGGCCATCTGGGACAGCCGGGAGCGCAGCCTGCACCTGGCCCGGGACCATATGGGCATCAAACCCTTGTACTTCACCCAAATGGGGCCGGATCTGATTTTCGCCTCAGAGATCAAGGCCCTGCTCTGCCACCCGCAGATGGACCGGCGAATGGACCCGGAGGTGTTGGCCTGCTTTCTGGCCTTTAACAACTCCTTTGGCCCCAGGTCATTTTGGCAGGGAGTACGCCGGCTGCAGCCCGGTGAGCAACTTAAGTGGCGGCAGGGGCGAATCCAAAGAAATCTTTTCTTTGACATCGGCAGCCTTCAAACAGAGCCCTTTGCCGGCGATTTTGATCAGGCCTGCTCTGCCTACCGGCAGGCCCTGCAAGAATCGGTGGAAGACCACCTCATCTCTGACGTGCCCTTGGGCTCCAATCTGAGCGGGGGCATAGACTCGCCTTCAGTGGCGACCCTGGCCGCCCGCAGCCTTAAAAAATCCTTGCCTGTGTTTACCGGCTATTTTGTGGGACATGAAGGCGGCTGGTTTGACGAACGTCCCGGCGCCGAGGCTGTGGCCAAGACGGAGGATATGAACCTGTTCCCCTGCCCCATATCCTCCCAGGACTTTCAAGACAGCCTGGAAGAGGCGGCCTATCACCTGGACGAGCCCACTTTGGGTAGCGGGGCGGTTCCCCAATATGTGGTGGCCAGACGCGCCGCCCAGGAGGTAAAGGTGGTGCTCACCGGTCATGCCGGCGACGAGTTGTTTGCCGGCTATCCGGCCTTTAAGGCCGCCTTGCTCCAAGAGGGGTTCAGCTGGGAGCGGCTCCGTTTCAAGGGTCTGGATGAGCTGGCCCGCATGGCCTATTTCTTGGTGGGCGGTTTCAAAGACCCGTTGCGGGCCCGGGGCCAGTTTCGCATGTTCTCTGACCACGCCCTGGCCAAGGTGGCCGCACCTGGAGTAATGGAGGCCATAGACAACCGGGGCGGAACCAGGGCCTTGTTGGAGGCCCACCAACCCTTTCCCTCGGCTCCCACCCTGGATGGCATGACCCGCTGGTACATCGCCACTTATCTTCCCACCCTGCTGATGCAAGAAGACAAAATCGCCATGGCCCACGGCCTGGAGGGAAGGGTGCCCATCTGCTACGAGCCTTTGGTAAGATTCGCCCTCTCCCTGCCGGGGAGCTTAAAGATGCACTCGGGTGTGCTCAAGGCGGTGCCCCGGGAAGGGATGCGCCAAATCCTGCCGCCTCTGATATATTCATTACCCAAACGCGGCTTCCCCACGCCGGTGGTGTCTTGGCTTTCCGGAGAACTGGGACGTCAGTGGAAGGCCGAATGGCGCCGACCCTTGCCTGGCGCCCTGGAGGGACTGCTTGTGCCGCAAGGAATAATGCGGGAGTTTGACCGGTTTTGCCGCTGGGGCAAAAGGCTGCCCAACGCCTACCCTTTGGCACACCGGCTGATCTCTCTGCAAACCTTGTTGGCCTGCGCCCGGACTCTGGAGAAAGTGGAGGCTGCCAAGGAACCGGAAGGAAGTGTAGGGGCAGATCTTCCCGGGAGCCTCTACTTGGGTGAAGAAAACCGGCGGGGAAAGGCGTCCTCATCCTGAAAGCTAACCAGGCAGCATCCTTTAGCAGGGTGTTGAAAAAGGCCTTCCTGACCTTTTTCAACCACAATATGGCAAAAGCGTGGTTTTGCCATATTGCTCAAATTGCTTGGCTTTTTGGGCCTGCGCAATTTGGCGGGCCGTCATCGGGGCCCCCAAGCAAGCTCCTGCTTGCTTGGGGTAAGTGCATGGCCCGCTTAGCAGGCTGTTTTTCAACAGCCTGCTAGGGGAGGCAGAGTACTTGTCATCAGGGCTTGAAAAAAGCGGCAGCCAAAGCCAGGACCGATCCTATGCGGAACCTCTGCGTGTGGTGTTGGTGCAGCCTCCCAATAGCGGCGGGGTGCGCTCACTGCTCTCCCACATGGGCGAAGAAGGCGAGAGCATCGGCTTCAAGCCGCCCATCGGCCTTTTATATATTGCCACCTACTTGAAGCAAAACACCCGCCACCGGGTGGAGATCATTGACGGACAGGCGGAAAGGCTCAATCTGGAACAATGTCTGGAGCGGGTGGCCGCCTCAGGGCCCCAAGTGGTGGGCATCTCCGCCTGGACCGATTGGTGGTACCCCTCTTATACCTTGGCCAAGATGATCAAGGACCGCCTGCCCCAAAGCCACATGTGTTTGGGCGGACCCCATGTGAGTATATATCCCCAGGAGACCTTGGCTATGCCCGGAGTGGACAGCATAATCGTGGGTGACGCCGAGGTTCCATTCGCCGCCCTTTGCGACATGCTGGCCCAAGGCAGATTGTCCGGCCATATCCCCGGCCTCCACCTGAGGCAGTTCGGTTGTAAAACCGGGGATGACCTGTTCCACATCCAGAAGGACCTGGACGCCTTGCCCATCCCGGACCGCACCTTGCTGCCGCTTAAAAATTACTCGTCCGTACTTGGCCGGAATTCCTTTGTCACCACCATGATCACCAGCCGGGGATGCCCCCACCACTGCATCTTCTGCAAGCTTAACTACCAAAAGACCCTGAGCCACTCGGCCTCTAGAGTCATAGCCGAATTCGAGCAAATCCATAACCTTGGCATAAGTGAAGTGGAAGTATACGATGATACCTTCACTTGGTCCAAAACAAGGGTGAGAGAAATATGCCAAGGGCTTATCGACAAAGGAATCAAACTCAACTGGGCTATACGGGACCGGGTCACCTCGGCGGACCCGGAGCTGTTGGACCTTTTGAAACAGGCCGGCTGCAACCGGATCCACTACGGCATTGAATCCGGTGTGGACCGGGTCATCCGCCTCATGAAAAAAAACATCACCGTGGAGCACGCCCGCCGGGCGGTGGCCTGGGCCAAGGAACGGGATTTCACGGTGTTGAGTTATTTCATGATCGGCAACAAGGGTGAAAAGGTCGAAGATGTAAAACAGACCATTGCCCTGGCTCTGGAGTTGGATACTGATTATTGCGAGTTTTCGGTGACAGTCCCCTATCCCGGCACCCAGATGTATACCGAAGCCTTGGAACAGGGGATAATCAGACAGGATTATTGGCTTAAGTTCGCCCTGAATCCCACCGCCAACTTCAAACCGCTGCAGTTATATGATAAAGACATGAGTCTGGAGCAGATGCTGGCGCTTCGCAATCAAGCAATCAGGCGTTTTTATTTCCGCCCGCGATATATAATGAGGGAACTCATGCGCCTGCGGCATTGGCATGAACTCAGGAGCAGAACAGTTATGGGCCTGCGCCTGTTTTTCAGCCTTTTCAAAAAGGCCGCGGCTGCGGTTATTCTATAGGCTATCGAAACTTATAATCACTGAGGGCATTTCTTATGAAGATCAGCGTGGTTTGTCCTTTTTTCAACGAGGCCGCCATCTTGGAAAAGGCGGTCTTGCAGATGCTGGTCAGCCTGGAGAGCCTGGGGCGGGATTGGGAACTGGTACTGGTAAACGATGGCAGCACTGACGATTCCGAAGAAATTGTACGCCGCCTGGCCCAGGGTCAACCCCGCCTAAAGCTTGTCTCCTACCCGGTCAACCAGGGCCGGGGCTATGCCCTAAAAACCGGTATCGATGCTGCCCTGGGAGACTTGATCATCACCACCGAGGTGGACCTGTCCTGGGGCGAGGATGTAGTCAAACGTATAGTAGACAAATTGGAGGCTGAACCAGGGCTGGACGTGGTGGTCGCTTCACCGAACCTGCGGGGAGGCGGTTATAAGAATGTCCCCAAGCGGCGGGTGTATATTAGTAAATTGGGTAATCAACTTATCCGGCTTTTCTTCACCAAAAACATCACCATGAACACAGGTATGACCCGTGGCTACCGCCGCCAGGCCATAAAGCGCCTGCCTCTATTTGAAAAGGGCAAAGAGTTTCATCTCGAGTCCCTGCTCAAGCTCAAGGCCTTGGACTATCGTATTGGCGAGATTAGCGCCGTGCTTCAGTGGCAGGATGCCAAGTTGGCCGCCAAGGGCGCTGCTCCGCGCAAGTCTTCCTCCAAGGTGCCGCGTTTGATATTATCCCATCTCCGCTTTGCCGTATTTGCCAACCCCATCCGCTACTTTTGGGCCATAAGCCTGCTCTGCACCCTCGTGGGTTTGGGATTCATCGTGGCTGCGTTTTATAACCTAATCATAGGCGGCGACGCCATTTACCTGGTCATAGTCGGTTTAGCGGTGATGATAACGGCGCTTTTGTTTTTCGGCTTTGGCATAACCGCCAGCCAGAACAACACCTTGCTGAAAGAAATCTGGCGGCTCCAACAGGAAAGGGAAGAGGCCCAGCCGCCTGACAGAGAATGAGTCCCCTTTTGCCGGATATACAGGACCCGGACACCTATGACCGGCAGCCTAGCCGGCAGGGCCTCAGGTCTTTCACAAGCCTCCTAAGGGGAACCAATTTATCTCCCAATAGAGAAATTTTTGCTTTCAAACCAGAGTTATTTGTTTTTATATTGGTATGGTAGTGATATTGCTGCTGGTGAAATCATTAAGGTAAAATAGCTAATTTATAATATAAACAATAGGTTACGATAAAAACAAAACCCAGTGAATGTATCCCAATACCTTTTACTGAGGAATGTTTCTTTATGCACCAACCATATGTGCTCGGACTTGCAGGCTCCATCCGCTCCCGACACAAAGAATTCGGTCTGCTGTTAGAGTGGATAAATAAAGCACAATCATTAACGGAGCTAAAAAGTCTCGCTACCACCAGTGGCATCCCATTTGCCAATTCAGATCTTGGGCTCATGGTAGCACTCTGGGGTGCGCGCCAATCCGGAGCCAAGGTGGAAATTGCTGCACTCAAGGAAACAGCGAGATTAACGGTTCCTGGCGTAAATGAGAGCAAGACAAATAGTCAGGAAAAACGCATTGAGGATTCGGAAAAGCTTTTGTTATCCAAGATAAGGGACGTTGATGGGGTGATATTAAGCACCCCTGTTTATTTTGGGGATCGTTCTTCAGTGGCCAATAAATTGCTCCAGTTGACAAGCCATGAAAAAATTTTGGCAGACAAAGTTTTCGGCGTAGTCGCTGTGGGTGCAAAACGTAATGGTGGACAAGAAACTACTTTAATTTATTGCTTAATGGATGCATTAGCCCAGGGTGCTCTGGCTGTTGGTAATGGACCTAAAACCTGCCAATACGGGGGCACCATTGTCGCTGGGGACGCTGGCAAAGCTTTAGAAGATTCGTGGGGAATAGAAAGAGCTGGTGAACTAGGCCGACAAGTGGCAAAGATGTCAAGCATAGCAGCTGTGGGTAAGGCCAGCGAGGCCCCAACGAACCTAAACCTGATGGTCTTGATGACCATGGATCGAGCTGACCGCAAATATGCCAACCTGGTGAAAGATTACATGGAAAAACAGGGGCATAGTCATAATATTGATGTACTGGACTTGATCGGCAACAGGAGTGTCAGGAATTTCGTGTAATGAGCCATATGTGAGATACTCATCTCTTCATCGGAGGAGTAGACACAATGGCTATCAAGGACGAGATACTGGAGCAGTTGCTCAAAGGC